>JBOFJM010000790.1:0-6065 GCA_051656825.1 Kluyvera sp. | reverse complement strand
ATATGCAAAATCACGCTGAAAAGGCCGCTTTTTGTTCAGCTAATCGTTTTCGTCAACATGTAGTAGATAACGACGCCAGCAACCACAAGACCGCCGCCAAATCGACGTAACATCGTATCCGGTAATTGGGTCATCGTAGAGATCATCTTACGCCAGGCTTTCGGGTACAGCATCGGCCCAAGCCCTTCAAGCACCAAAACCAGCGCAAGCGCTAGCCAAATTGTCGAGTTCATTATTCCCCCTGATAAAAAGAAAACCACCGGCTCCCAAAGGAGGCGGTGGTTTTATTCACTTGCGAGCGCAATTAGCGCGTTGCTGCACTCGGCGTTTTCATATAGCGGAAGAAATCGCTATCCGGGCTCAGCACCATCACATCCTGATTGCTATCGAAGCTCTTCTCATAAGCGCGCAGGCTACGGATAAAGGCATAGAATTCCGGATCCTGGCTGAAGGCGTCAGCAAACAGCTTAGCGGCTTCGGCATCCCCTTCACCACGCATGATTCGCCCCTGACGCTCGGCTTCAGCCAGCGTTTTGGTGACTTCATAATCCGCAGCAGCCTGGATCTTCTCTTTCTCTTCTTCACCCTGAGAACGGTGACGACGCGCAACTGCTTCACGCTCAGCGCGCATACGGTTGTAAATCGCCTCGGAAACTTCGGTCGGCAGGTTGATCTGCTTGATACGCACATCGACCACTTCAATGCCTAACGCCGCCATACTGTTCGGGTTAACGACCGGCACTTTACCGTTAGTTTCTGCGGTAATACGCTCTGCCGCTTCGGCAATCGCGCTATCCGCCGCTGGCGTCGCGACTTCATCCACCGTGCCCGCAGAACCGGAGTTCAACGCATCACGAACTTCGATAGTTAGACGACCACGAGAGTCGGTCACGATGTCTT
Source organism: Kluyvera sp. (assembly GCA_051656825.1). Classification (GTDB taxonomy): domain Bacteria; phylum Pseudomonadota; class Gammaproteobacteria; order Enterobacterales; family Enterobacteriaceae; genus Kluyvera. The sequence continues at coordinate 5,165 of JBOFJM010000790.1, read as the reverse complement.
TTACGTCCAGACGACCAATCTCAGAACGCAGACGGTCAGAGAACTTACGTTTCAGCAGCACTTCGGCCTGAGACACATCGCCACCGCCCGTTGCCAGGTAGTAACGGCTGAAATCGCTGATACGCCACTTGATGTAAGAGTCAACGATCAGGTCTTTCTTCTCTTTGGTCACAAAGCGGTCAGCCTGGTTGTCCATCGTCTGAATACGTGCATCCAGCGTTTTAACAGACTCGATCAACGGCAGCTTGAAATGCAGGCCTGGTGCATACACAAGTGGTTTGTTTTCATCGTCACGCACCACTTTGCCAAAGCGCAGCGTAATCCCGCGCTCACCTTCTTTAACCACGAAGATAGAGGCATACAGCACTACCAGCACGATGATGATAATCGCAATAACTGACTTACGCATCGTTATTCCCCCTGACGCTGGTAGTCGTTACGCTGCGCGTTAGCGCGGCGTTGGTCCATGATATTGCCCTGACTGGCAGACGAAGTGTTGCTTGCGCTGCTGTTGGATGAGGACGCAGGCGGCAGGCGCAACAGATTGTTAGCACCACTGCTATCGCTCTTTGCCGCTGGGGCGTTACCGCCTTTCAGCATTTGATCCAACGGCAGAACCATCAGGTTGCCATTTTTGTTATCGCTAACCAGCACTTTGCGGGTATGGCTCAGCACTTTTTCCATCGTCTCGATATACAGACGCTCGCGGGTAATCTGCGGAGCGGCTTTATATTCAGGCAGGATTTTAGCGAAACGAGCCACTTCACCCTGCGCTTCCAGAACGGTCTGCGTTTTATAAGCGCGAGCTTCCTCCAGAATACGCTGTGCCTGACCGTTGGCGCGCGGCTGTACTTCGTTGCTGTACGCTTCGGCTTCACGGATCGACTGTTGTTCGTTTTCACGTGCGGAAATCGCATCGTCAAACGCGGCCTGAACGGCTTCCGGCGGACGAGCGGCCTGGAAGTTGACGTCCAGCAGCGTAATACCCATGTTGTACGGACGAATGGTTTCTTCCAGCTCACGCTGGGTATCGCTACGAATAACGGTACGGCCTTCGGTCAGAATACGGTCCATGGTGTATTTGCCGATAACCCCACGCAGGGCGCTGTCGGTTGCCTGACGCAGACTGTCGTCGGCGCTGGTCACGCTAAACAGGTAACGCTGAGGATCGGTTACGCGATACTGCACGTTCATTTCAACGCGCACGACGTTTTCGTCAGAGGTCAACATCACACCGGACGCGGCCAGTTCGCGCACAGCTTCAACGTTAACCGGACGAACTTCATCAATAAACGTCGGCTTCCAGTTCAGACCCGGCTCAACCAGGTGGCTGAACTTACCAAAACGCGTCACAACGCCGCGCTCGGCTTCTTTAATGGTATAGAATCCACTGGCCGCCCAAATCACGACCACAGCAGCGGCTGCGATACCGACAATACGTCCACTCATCGGCCCACGAGGGGTCTGAGGTGAACTACCGGAACCGCCTTTACCGCCCCCAAAACCGCCAAGCTTTTTGCTCAGCTTACGGAAGATATCATCCAAATCCGGCGGCCCCTGATCGCGACCGCCTTTATTTCCATTTCCCCCGGAGTTGCCGCCTTGATTATTGCTGCTTCCCCACGGGTCGCGGTCTTGTCCGTTATTACCGGGCTGATTCCACGCCATGTTTATGCTCCATATTTGTTATGCGGTGATATACCTTTTCCCAGTCAAGGTCTGCTCACGGTTAACGACAACATCCATCCTGGTCGTTGTCGTTGCGTTAAAGCGACCTGAACCGCTGGGTACCCAAAGGGCTAATATTTTCAGGCAAGCTGCACGGTCAGACGACGTAGTCTGCCAGTGTCGGTTCTTGTTTACAGAGGCGACGCCAGTCAACAATCGGCATACGAACCTGCAAATTGACGCAGCCGTCATCCTCCATCCACTCTTTTTCGATTGCCTGAAGCTGATAAAAGCGGCTACGCAAACGACCTTCCTGCGGAGGTAAACGCAGCGTGTGCTGTGCCACTTCCCCGGAAAGCAGTTCGGTCAACGCCTGAAAAAGGAGTGGTATCCCTACCCCGGTTTGCGCAGAAAGCCACACCCGGATAGGTTTATTCTCTTCATCTCGGTCGATACGCGGTTCGAACTCATCCAACATATCGATTTTATTCATCACCAGCAGGGTCGGTATCTCGTGGGCATCAATTTCTTCGAGAACCGTATCTACCGCATCGATGTTTTCCTGCACACGAACATCTGCCGCATCAATCACGTGCAGCAACAGCGTCGCTTCGCGGGTTTCCTGCAAGGTGGCTTTAAACGCTGCCACCAGGTCATGCGGCAAGTGACGAATAAAGCCGACGGTATCGGCTAATACCGTTTCACCGACGTCTGCCACATCAATGCGACGCAGTGTCGGATCGAGGGTGGCAAACAGTTGGTCAGCGGCATAAACCTCCGCCTGCGTAATATGGTTAAACAGCGTTGATTTTCCGGCGTTGGTGTATCCCACCAGCGATACCGTCGGAATATCCGCTTTCACACGTGAACGGCGTCCTTGTTCACGTTGTTTCTCGACTCTCTCGATACGCGAAAGAATCTGCATAATACGATTGCGCAGCAAACGACGGTCGGTTTCGAGCTGGGTTTCGCCAGGGCCGCGTAAACCAATCCCGCCTTTTTGTCTTTCAAGGTGCGTCCAACCACGCACCAGGCGTGTCGCCAAATGGCGTAACTGCGCAAGCTCAACCTGCAACTTACCTTCATGGGTACGCGCACGCTGGGCGAAAATATCTAAAATAAGGCCAGTACGATCGATAACTCTGCATTCACACAGACGTTCGAGGTTGCGTTCCTGGGCCGGGCTTAATGCGTGGTCAAAAAGAACAACGGAAGCGCCTGTCGCTTTTACGGCTTCCGCAATTTCGACAGCCTTACCTTCACCAACAAAATATTTTGGGTGCGGCGCTTTACGGCTACCGGTAATCACCTGCATTGCATCGACACCAGCGGAAGAGACCAGAGATTCAAACTCCTGGAGGTCTTCCATATCTTTGTCTTGCGTAAAATAGATGTGTACCAGCACCGCCTGCTCACCGGCGTCATAACGGTCAAACAAGCGTAATGTCTCCTGAAATACCAGCGGGGAACGCAGTTGCTCGTCGTCTTTTAAGCTGCATGGGCCTTGGCTTTTCTCGTTCCCCCCAGTCGTTCACTAATGTAAATTCCTGGGGATTCACTGCGCGCCGCCTTCCTGCAACCTAAAAGCCATAGAGCAAACTATGGCTCCCCGGCTTGGATAAACAGCCATCAACCTTATTCGGTTTCTTCGCTGTCTTGCTGCGCAGAACCCTGCGCGTTGCTACCGTGATGATAGTTACTACCCGTGCCGCCAGCGTTGTTGCTGTGATGAGAAACCGGACGAGACGGAACAACGGTAGAAATTGCGTGCTTATAGACCATCTGGCTGACCGTGTTTTTCAACAGGATCACGAACTGATCGAAAGACTCAATTTGCCCTTGCAGCTTAATACCATTCACCAAATAAATAGAAACTGGAACACGTTCCCGACGCAATGCGTTCAGGAACGGATCTTGTAAAGATTGCCCCTTAGCCATTCTCTCTTTTCCTTATATGCTTATTTGTACTTATACACTTCGTCATCCAGGCTACTTGCAGCAACTTGAACGATGTTGCGTATGAACCTTACGATTCTGAAAATTGCGCACGATACGACTCAATTGTACACATTCAGCCTACACTAGCACCCACTACCTGTAGTAATTGGTTAAACGACTGTTCCGGCTGTTCACTATCTAACCAATGAACCCCTTCCCAACCGCGTAACCACGTCACCTGGCGCTTCGCTAGCTGTCTCGTGGCACAAACTCCTCTATAAACCATTTCATCATATGAAATTTCGCCTTCAAGGTATGACCACATCTGGCGATATCCCACACAACGAATGGAAGGCATATCCGTATGCAAATCTCCACGGGCAAATAGCGCCCGCACTTCTGCTTCAAAACCCGAAGCCAACATCTGATGAAAACGCTGCTCAATGCGCTGATGGAGCAGTTCACGGCTCGCCGGGGCGATGGCGAACTGATGCACCTTATAGGGCAGAGCGTCTCCTGACGTTTGCGTCAACTCCGTTAAAGTTTTACCCGAAATGAAAAAAACTTCCAGTGCTCGGGAAAGTCTTTGCGGATCATTCGGATGAATACGCTCAGCCGCCACGGGGTCAATCTCCCGCAGTTGCTGATGCAGCGCCATCCATCCTTGCTCTGCCGCTTGCTGCTCAATCTTCGCCCGAACTTCCGGGTCGGCTGAGGGCAACGGTGATAAACCTTCAAGCAACGCCTTGAAATATAACATCGTACCGCCCACTAACAGGGGAATTTTCCCTGCGGCGGTAATCTCGGCCATGTGCGCCAGTGCATCGCGGCGGAAATCCGCCGCCGAATAGGCTTGCGCGGGGTCGAGAATATCCAGCAACCGATGCGGTGCAGCTTGCAGCTCTTCCGCACTCGGCTTAGCAGTGCCGATGTCCATCCCCCGATAAATAAGGGCTGAATCAACACTAATCAACTCTACTGGCAAAACTTTACGTAATTCAATTGCCAGCGCTGTTTTGCCCGAAGCGGTTGGCCCCATTAAAAAAATTGCCTTAGGCAGGCTCGCCTCGGTTACATCACTCATTTGTCAGGGCGTTCATCGCAGAATCTAAATCAACAGGTTGTAACAGGCCACCCGGTGGAGCTTTGACCAGTTGAGGGCAAAGACGTTCAACGTCCGCGAGCATGGCAATCGCCTGCGCCGTGTTCCATTGCGCGTGGTCACTCGCCAGATTGCGGGCTAACCACTGCGCCACGTTGCCAGCCTCAACTTGAGTTTGTTCCAGTAAGTAGCCTATCAGTTCAGGAATCAAGATTTGTAAATTTTGTTGCCGTAAGGGTAAAGGCACGGCGCGAACCGTGACGTACTGGCCTTCCAGCAGGATTTCAATTCCCAGCGTACTTAGGGTGCTTTGCGCCTCTTGCAATACCCACCGTTCGCCGTCGGTCACTTTCAGGCGCAGCGGAATCAACAGCGGTTGAGCGCAAATCGTCGCCTCGCCCGGCGTGAGCTGAGCCTGACGCAGCCAGCGCTCGGCCACCGGTAGTGACAGCAGGCT
>JBOFJM010000789.1:0-2046 GCA_051656825.1 Kluyvera sp. | reverse complement strand
CAATACGCGTACCAGGTGGCCGCTTTCCAGACGCGAGCGCGCCTCAATTTCTGGCACCATCGCCAGGCCAACATCCGCTTCTGCCATATCGCACAGCAGCGACGAGATCCCCGCACTGAAATTGCCGCTCACCGGTACTGATATCACGCCTTTTTCTGTATCGCGAAAAGACCAGGATTGACCGGAAAAACGGCTGTAATGTAAGCCATTATGCTGCGCGAGGTCTGCGAGCGTTGTTGGCACACCGGCACGCTTTAGATACCCCGGCGAGGCGCACAGCACGGACTGGCATGTCCCCAGATAACGGGCGATAGCCCCCGGTTCAGGGTCATTGGTGATGCGAATGGCCAGATCAATGCGTTCCCCCACCAGACTTACCGGATGGTTATTGATATCGACCTCAATACGTAGCGCAGGATATTGCGCCAGAAAGGGTGGGATAACCGGCCCCAGAATATGCGTTGCCGTAAAATGAGCACAGGCGACACGCAATGTCCCCGAAGGTGTGATTCCGGTGGCATCATCTTCAATCCCCTGCGATAACAAGGCTAACTGCCGCGTTTTCTCCAGCGTCTTTTCCCCCGCAGGCGTGATGGTGAGCCGTCGGGTTGAGCGGTGAATCAGCCGCGCACCGGCCCACTTTTCCATCTCGTCGAGATAGCGACTGACCATGGGGCGCGATATGCCCAGCGAACGGGCTGCCGCACTCAGGCTTCCCAGCTCACAAATGCGGTTGTAGGTGATTGCCGCCATGATCCTGTCCATTGCATCCCCATTTGATCGTTTTATGAAACTCAGCATGTATTGTTTCAGGAATTCTAGCAGAAGTATAAATCCGTAAAATGATGCTTATCTTAATAACGGGGCTGTCAGGCTCCGCTCTGGTGATAACGCCACCCATTCGGATAAGCAACTAAGGATCTCCATGAACATAAAATCACTGTCGCTGGTCTTGTCACTGGCTGGCGCACCGGCATTTGCCGCGCCATTGCACCTTGATGTTTACAACCCGCAGGACAAAGGCATTTTCCCGGTATCGTCCACCCTGGTTTCTGGCCCGAAAGAAGCCGTGCTGTTTGACGCACAGTTCAGCGTTAAAGACGGCGAGAAACTGGTGCAGATGATTAAAGCCAGCGGCAAGACACTCAAAGAAATCGTGATAACCTCCGGTGATCCTGATTTCTACTTCGGGCTAGAGCCGCTGGTGAAGGCTTTCCCGCAGGTGAAAGTGGTGGCTTCTCCGGCTGTGGTGGAGCATATCAAGGCAACGAAGGATGCCAAACTGGCGTTCTGGGGCCCGCAAATGAAAGACGGCGCACCGACAAAAATTATTGTCCCACAGGCAACAAACGCCACGCGCTTTACCGTTGACGGTGAGCCGCTGGAGCTGAAACACACTGGAGATTATGCCGCGTACGTCTGGATCCCCGCGAACAAAGCGATTCTGGGCGGTACTGGTGTTGCCTCTGGCATTCATGTCTGGACGGCGGATACCCAAACCCCGGCGATTCGTCAGGGCTGGATGAAGGTGCTCAGCGAGATGCAATCGCTGAAACCGCAGCAGGTGATCCCAGGGCATTATTTGGGTGAACGCCCGGCAAACGATGCCGCTGTCACGTTTACCCATGATTATCTGCAAACCTTTGAGCAGACGCTGGCGAAGCAAAAGGGATCAGCCGCCGTTATTGCGGCAATGAAAGCCGCCTATCCGGGGCTTGCAGATGAAAGCTCGCTTGAGCTGAGTGCAAAGGTGAATACGGGCGAAATGAAGTGGTAGTGGGGCGCTAATTTCTCATTACGGGGAAACGGCCAAACCTGCTCTCTACTTCGCTAAAAATAGGGATGCAAAAAAAGATAAGATTTTTGCATCCGTTGACTTCACTCATTCGTATTAACAGTTAAGGGCACATCAGCCCTTTCTGAAACGTCGATGAGGGAAGTGAAAATGAAACAACTCCTGCCAACTCTGCTTATTTCTGCTCTGGTTTTCAGTAGCGCCTCTCAGGCAGCAATGATGGACAACAACACCGTGATGGTCGGTGGTGC
>JBOFJM010000788.1:0-3538 GCA_051656825.1 Kluyvera sp. | reverse complement strand
CGCGGCAGTTTCCGCCAGTGGGTGTTTAATCAGCTAAAACAGCAACATATTCCGGTAGTACAAGTGACCCACGATGCCGACGACGTACCGCCAGATTCATCCTGTTTGCAATTGGCAAACTGGTGTTGACGTGAAAAATACTGCGTTAACGCAAGGTAATTTGGGGATAGAAGATTCAGAATAGCGCTCCATTTTTCTCGTCGGACGCCTTGATGAAACGTGTTTCTCAACTGACCGCGCTGGCCCTCGCGCTTGGGCTAGCCACCTCTGTATATGCCGCTGAAACGGCGAAAACGCTCACTTTCACTCACCTGTTGCAGCAAAAAGGAGCCGCTATTGATACGCGCATGAGCGCGTTTTATAACGGCTGGCCGCAGCAGGCGAACGGCCCACAGGGTCACGAACCAGGGGCATTGAACCTGTCGGCAAGCTGGCTTTCCGCCATGAACAACGAGCAGCTTTCTGCCTGGGCGGAGCAGCATCAGCTCAAGAAAGAGACAGAAATCGCGCTGTACGGCGACAGCAAAGATAACGCAGCGGTAGAAAAACGCCTGAAAGAAGCTGGTTTCACGCATATTTCTACCCTCAGCGACGCGCTGCAACAGCCTTCCCGCCTGCAAAAATTACCGCAGTTTGAACAACTGGTTTATCCGCAGTGGCTGCATGACCTGCAACAGGGTAAAGATGTTACGGCGAAACCTGCGGGCGACGTTAAAGTGATTGAAGCCGCCTGGGGCGCGCCGAAACTGTACCTTGTCAGTCATATTCCCGGCGCCGATTATATCGACACCAATGACGTGGAAAGCGAGCCGCTGTGGAACAAAGTGTCCGACGACAAGCTAAAAGCCCTGCTGGCTAAGCACGGCATTCGTCATGACACCACCGTGATTCTGTACGGCCGTGATGTTTATGCGGCGGCGCGTGTGGCACAGATTATGCTCTATGCGGGTGTCAAAGATGTGCGTCTGCTCGACGGCGGCTGGAAAACCTGGTCGGACGCGGGCTTGCCGGTAGAGCGCGGTTTACCGAAAGCAGTAAAAGCCGCACCCGATTTTGGCGCAACCATTCCAGGTCAACCACAACTGATGCTGGACATGGAACAGGCGCGCGGTCTGTTGCATCGTAAAGATGCCTCTTTGGCGAGTATTCGTTCGTGGCCAGAATTTATCGGCACGACCAGCGGCTACAACTACATTAAGCCAAAAGGCGACATTGCCGGTGCGCGTTGGGGCCATGCGGGCAGCGACTCCACCCATATGGAAGATTTCCACAACCCAGACGGCACGATGCGTAGCGCCGACGATATCGCCCAGATGTGGAAGTCCTGGGGCATTTTGCCGGAGCAACAGGTTTCGTTCTATTGCGGCACGGGCTGGCGCGCATCCGAAACCTTCATGTATGCTCGCGCGATGGGTTGGCAGAACATTAGCGTCTACGACGGCGGCTGGTACGAATGGAGTGCCGACCCGAAAAACCCAACCGTAACGGGCGATCGTAAGCCGGAGTAATCACTCGACTTATCGTGTATCTGGTCAATATAGAAAAGGGCAATGTCTGTTTCCAGACATTGCCCTTTTTGTTAGCGGTGATTATCGTTCGCCCAGCCTAGCTGCGATGTTCTTTTGACACTCATTCTCAGCATTGGGGTCGGATACGTCCTACTCGCTATCGCCCTGGGTTAAATAATTTCTTATTCAACCTGAGTTAAATAAAAGGGATTTATCATGGGACTGAGCAACGTTTTTCTTAAGCATTGCCTTATCTATGTTGTAGCGTTTCCCATTATTACCAGTATTCTCGTCGCATTCTTGACATGGAGAAAAATCAAAAGTTCACCAGGGGAGGATAATCAAAGAATATGGGTTTTCTTTATGATTTTACTCAATGTTTTTTTAACATTTATTATTTGCGTTTTTTTAGGAGTCCTTATGCTGATCGCAACGTCTAACTGAGTGCGATTCCCAACCCAGACTTAGATTCACTTCGGTATTTTTTACGCCGTATTGTCGGGAATATACCTTTGCCACACATATTACTGTCCGGCTGTTTCGCTTTCTGGTCGCTGCTCTTGTCTTTTCAGCACCGCATATCCCCCCCATACCCGATTAAACGTAGTCAACCAACACAACGCGCCAAACAACCACGCCATCCACGAAAACCACGCCGGAAACAGGCAACCCAACACGAACAGCAAAATCGTCTCCGTCCCCTCGGTTAAACCGCCCAGGTAGTAAAGCGATTTATGGGCGTAGCCGGGGTTATCAATTTGATGTTTCGCAGCCAGCGCAGCAAACGCCAGAAAACTGCTGCCCGTGCCCATAAAAGCAAACAGCAACCAGCCACCCGCCACCGCGTTTGCCGCCGGATCGGCGAGGATAAAACCGAATGGCACCAGCGCGTAAAACAAGAAATCGAGCGCGATATCCAGGAAACCGCCCGCATCAGATAACCCACGACGCCGCGCTATACCAGCCAAGCGCTAAAAACGGCAACGCCAGCACGCCGATGGCAAACCCCACCAGCGTGACGCCATCAGCGGAAACGCCGGGGCGGTCTAGCCATTGCGCAGTACGGTTAAGTAACGGTTTGAGGCGCGGGTGAAGATGTTTATCAAGCATCCGTTTTTCCTTGCATTGGGCACAGCCCCTGCGACGGGATATCCAGCGCGGCATTAAAACGCGCGGATAAATTCTGGAAAGCCACCAGCGCGGTCATCTCACAAATTTGATCGTCATTAAAGTGACAGCGTAACGTATTTTTCTGTTCATCAGAGATCTGCGGCGGTGTGGCGGTCATACCGTCAGCATAAGCCAGAGCGGCTTTTTCTGCGGGGGTAAACAGCGTGGAGGTTTGCCAGTTGCCCAGCGCCAGCACTTTATCCATCGCGCCGCAGCGCTCTGCCAGGCGCAAACTGTTGGCATCAATACAGAACTCACAGTCGCACTGTTGTGATACACGGGTCATCAGCAACGCGCGAAGCGTAGGGTCAAGACGCGCTCGCCTGCGCTCCAGATAGCCAACAAACAGCGCCACCAGCCAAAACAGCCACGGCATACGCCCCCATCAGCGGGTTGGGTTAAGCACCTTACCGTAGTGTTTTTCCTGCATGTTCACGATAGGTTTTAAACTGCGAGGTATCTGGCTGAGCGGGGGGACCCAGGGGTGTTGTTTTTTCACCGGTAAACTCCTGCGAAACTTTAGCAAATGGCAAAGCAGCGATAATATGGCATTCCATTTATCAAGTCTTTGACCGCTATGCTGAAAACTATTGATGTTGTTGCCGCCATTATCGAAAAGAATGGCAAAATTCTGCTCGCCCAACGCCCTGCTCATACCGACCAAGCTGGGCTATGGGAATTTGCTGGCGGTAAAGTCGAACCCGGCGAAAGCCAGCCACAGGCGCTGGTGCGGGAACTTCAGGAGGAGTTGGCGATTCACGCCTATCCGGCCTGTTATATCGCCAGCCACCAGCGTGAAGTGTCCGGGCGGCTCATTCACTTACACGCGTGGTACGTGCCGCGTTTTGACGGCGAGATTA
>JBOFJM010000787.1:0-4316 GCA_051656825.1 Kluyvera sp. | reverse complement strand
TGACGGCGTTAATCAGCACGAAGAAACCGGCAGCCCATACCCAGGTTGGGACATCTGGCAGCCAATACTGCATGTAGATCCCGGCGGCGGTCAGTTCCGCCATGCCGACCAGAACGAACATCACCCAGTAGTTCCAGCCGGAGAGGAAACCAGCGAATGGCCCCCAGTATTTATAGGCAAAGTGGGCAAAGGAGCCAGATACCGGCTCCTCGACCACCATTTCACCCAGTTGGCGCATGATCAGAAAGGCAATAACCCCAGCAATGGCGTAGCCCAAAACGACCGCCGGGCCTGCCATTTGAATGGCTGGGCCGATACCAAGAAACAGGCCAGTGCCGATAGCACCGCCGAGCGCGATTAATTGAATATGGCGGTTTTGTAACCCGCGATGAAGCGTCGGGATATTTTCCGACGAAGCATCCTGTGAATTCTGGCTGGATGCTGAGGACGCGTTGCTCACGTCTAACCCCTGTTGCTTTTTTATGAAGGGGCATCTTTTAACACTTAGCGCCGCTTGCCGCAAGGCTATCAGTACCCGTTATCCGTAGCGCAAAAGCCCCGAACAGCACACACTGTCGGGGCAATAGCCTTATTTTAACAAGGATTTAGAAGTCGTAGCTGACGGAGACTTTCAGCGTGCGCGGTTCCCCCTGGAACAGGTAAACACCGGAGTCATCAACGCCAGACCAGTAGTTTTCATTGGTGACGTTAGTGACGCCAACGCGCCAGACCAAATCGTTTTGTTCCTGATTAAGGTGCATACGGTAGCGCATCCCTAAATCCAGAGTGGTGTAGCTGTCAATTTTCTTGGTGTTGGCGGAGTCTGCATATTGTGAACCGGTGTGGTTCACTTTCGCCGTCGCCGTCAGGCCGTCGATAGGTTTGATGTCATACTCCGCGCCCAACGTCATATAGAAGCGCGAAACGCCGATAGCCTCTTTGCCATCGTAGACGCCGCCGTTGGTTTTGGTCATTTCCGGGTCAATCCACATCGTGCTGCCGTTCAGGCGCAGACCCAGCGTCGGTTCACCGAAGACGTTAAGTTCAACGCCACGGTTGCGCTGCTCGCCGTCCAGGCCATAGTAGCCGTTGCTGTTCAGCACACCGGTGGGCTTCTTAATCTGGAATAACGCCAGCGAGCCGCCAACGCGCTGGTAGTCAATCTTCACGCCCACTTCATCCTGTTTAGAATGGGCGATCCCAATACTCTCACCGTAGTTTTTTGTATCCTTAGGCGCATTGCCGCCCGGCTGTAGCGCTTCGGTATGGTTGGCGTACAGCGCCAGCGTTTGCCACGGTTTATAGACCACGCCAAAAGTTGGCATCCAGCGGCTTTCGCTAAAGCTTGAAGTGGTGTTTTCCAGCCCGGTGGTGTTGCTGTAGTTACGGATCACAACCTTCTGGTTACGCGCCGCAGCGGTGAACAGCAGGCTATCGTCAAAGAAACCCAGCGTGTCGCTGAACAGCCAGCCCTGAGTGCGGGTGCGCGCGGTGGTGAGCGGGTCAAAATAGTCACCGCCAAACGAGGTGTTCGCGGGTTTGTTGACTTCGTGGTTATCATAAATATTGACCACGGGGTTGGTCTTGCTGTTCGACATGCGCCAGGCGGTTGCGTCGCGGTGGATCTGCGCGGAATAACCGATATTCACGTTGTGAGAAACTACGCCGGTATCAAAGTTACCGCGAATGCCGCCCATGCCGCTGAACGCGTCAATAATACGGTTAGTATCCAGACGCCCCACTTTAGCGTCACCGTTGATGTTGGTCAGCTTCGGTGCACTGTAAGTGCCGATTTCATGCGCGTGCTGTGCGCCCAGCGCGGCGTAGGTTGTCCAGTTGTCGGTCAGGTCATACTCGGCCTTCGCCATGCCAAATTCGTTTTCAATATCGCTGTAGCCCCACTTCTGGCTGTAGCTTTTGGTGGAATCAGGTACGGCAGGCAACGCCGGAATAGATTTGATATCACCGATACCAATGCCCAACCGGCTACCGTGGAAGGTCTTTTTCTGATAACCGAAATCCAGCGAGGAGCGGAAGCGATCGCCACGGTAATCAAGGCCGATGGAGGCCATCGTAGTGCGGCGTTTGTCGTCATCGACACGCCCTTCCCCTTCACGGTGCAGCAGGTTAACGCGCGCGCCAAACTGGTTGTCATCGCCAAAGCGGCGCCCAACATCCAGCGAGCCACCAACCTGTGAGTCGCTGGTGTAATCCACGCCCACGCGGGTCGTCGAGATATCTTCGGCGCGTTTGGGTTCCAGGTTGATCATCCCGCCAACGCCGGAGCTGGCAGCACCGTTGACCAGCGCATTCGCACCTTTAAAAACTTCAATGCGTTCGAGCATTTGGGTGTCCATCACCTGACGCGGGACGACGCCAGAAAGACCGCCCATAGTCATGTCATCCCCGTCGAGCTTAAAGCCTCGAATGCGGTAAGTTTCTGCGAAGTTCCCGTACCCCTGCACGGCCTGCACACCGGCATCGTTGCTGACAACATCGGCAATCGTTTTTGCCTGTTGGTCCTGCACCAGTTTAGAGGTGTAGCCGATAACGTTGAACGGAACGTCCATCGCGTTTTGCTCGCCGAGCATCCCCATGCGCCCACCGTGGGCAATCTGCCCATCCAGGTAAGCAGGCACGAGCTGTTCGCCACCGGGCTTAAAGTCGCTGCCGTCAACGCCCTGCACCACCATCGTTTCAGTTTGATTTTTTTTGGGGGTGGCATTGAGGGTCGTTGCCGCATAGGCGGCAGGCACGGCGGCGCTAATCGCCAGTGCCAGCACGGAGAGCTTCAGATTCATAACAGGAGTCCTTGGTCGCAAAATAAATTCACCGTCGGTGCAGCGGTTTAGCGCGATTCGCCACCCAGCATCCCCCTGTGAAATATCCTCACCGATGACTGAGCCTGCCGTACCATACCAATGAATAAAAAAGAGAGTGAGAACTATACTCATTATCTTTACGCAATCAAGCGTAAATCCATGACCGTGGCCCTAAAAGCCATTCTTTTTACATGGGATTGTTGTCTGAGGGACGCCTGCCGTTGACAGGTATCTATATTGACGCTGTATCAGGGGCTACACAGGGGATTGCCGTGAATAACGGCGCCAGGGAAGTGAGTTCTGATGCCTCGCCGGGCTGGCGAGGCTCAGTGTTCAAGGGATTATTTCGGCGCGACGGCCACAAACATTTCGATATCCCAGTAACCATCCACCATCCCGTTGTTATGGTAGATTTCGAAGCATGGTTTCTCCGTGAGCTGGTGCGTTTCATCCTGTAGTACGCTTTCAAAAAACTGATACCAGGGCGTTGAGAAGTCGTGATTTTCTACGCGCGCACGCGCCACGGCATACAGCCCGCCCGCCACCTCGGCCACCATCACCCCGCGACTATTTTCCGGCAGTGCAAAATCGTCAGCGACCGACACCACCGTATCGCAGCGCAGCTTTTCTGCGGGCACTTCGTCGGGGTTATCGTAATAAACCGCCAGCCACTCCCGCGCGGGAATTTGCTGGCCATCCACCCACTGGGCGAGTTGCTCAAAGCCCTGCTTTACCGTGTGCTCCCACGGCCCAACCATATGAAAACCGGCGATCTTACGTTGCTCAACCTGCTTGATTTCGTAGTTCATATTGCCCTCGTCACAACACTGTAATTACAGGGGATTCCCTTAGTTATAGTGGCTGAGGTGATAATAAACCCAGATTTTATCGCCAGAGGCCACCATCATGGACGAATCTGTCCGGGACCGTACAGCCCTCGTTCAGAAACGGAAAGCTATGGTGTTAAAGGATAACTCCGGGCAGACCCCGCATTGATGTCCCACCCCTTGGTTCCTGTCGTCACCGTATAATCATCGGCAATGATGACCGACAGAACTTCATTACCTTTTTTGTCCGTGATACAAAAATACGACAACCCATGTGGGCGAATCTTAATATTATTCTCATACCCCGGGTAGGCTAATTTTTTCAGACGTTCAAATCGTTCTTGAGCATCGTCTGCCGTCGTTCCTGCTGGAGGATGGCAGAGCTGATAAAGACATTCCAGGACTTCGCCCTTATGAGTCCTGCAGAAAAAATCTTTAATCTGCTCCCATAAGCTCATCTCTGGGGGAATATCCGAATCGAGTATATCAATAACGTTACCATTGCTGATGCAAGCAGGAAAACAACTATAACCAATATAAAAAGACATTGTGACCTTACATAACAAACGTGCAAAAGCGGCTAATTTAGCCAATACAAACAGGGGATTAAATGGGGTAAAAAGCGGAATATTGAGCAGATAGTGGTTGAAATAGCCAGAATGCGCTG
>JBOFJM010000786.1:0-3089 GCA_051656825.1 Kluyvera sp. | reverse complement strand
CCAAGCTCCGCCGCCGGGCGGTCAGCAGACCCCAGCGCATGAACCACGCCCATCACCGCCGCAACGATACCAAAGGCAGGTAGAGAATCCCCCACCAGCGCCAGGCTGTTAGCCGGAACCTCGCTCTCGCTCTCGTAGGTTTCAATCTCCTCATCCATCAGGGCTTCAATTTCAAAGGTGTTCATGTTGCCGCTGATGATTAAGCGCAGGTAATCGACGATAAATTCCAGCATCACCGAGTCAGCAAGAATGCGCGGATAGCTGGCAAAAATTTCGCTCTCTTTCGGGTTTTCGATATCCCGTTCTAGCGAAAACATGCCCTGTTGGCGCGACTTCGCCATCAGGCGATAGAGCAGCGCGAGCAGGTCCATGTACATACTTTTGGTGTATTTCGAGCGGCGAAATAGCAGCGGCAGCGCTTTCAGCGTGCCCTTGATGGCTTTGCCGTTGTTACCAACGATAAAAGCGCCGACACCCGCCCCGCCGATAATAACCAGCTCAGCCGGTTGATACAGTGCTCCAAGGTGTCCGCCGGTCATCATGTAACCGCCGAAAACTGTCCCTAAAACAACCAGGTAACCTATTAAGATAAGCACGCTATCATCCTTCCACTGTTGACTAAGAGGGGAGACAGACGAGCAATTTCACCAACCGACGGGTAAAAAAAAGCAGCGGTCATCAATGACCGCTGCTGGAGTGTTTTCCACACCGAAGGGGGTTTAAACAGCTTGCTCTATCTGTTCATCCAGCAGTTGTGGAATACTATCGGCAACCCTGTCGGAAAGTTTACGTCTTTTTACGGCGCGTGATGGTGGCTGGCAAAGGCTGCAAACAAAGCTGCCCACAGGTTGGTGCGCATGGGTGATAAAATTACCGCCGCAGGAGTAACAACGAGAAAGCTCTAGCATTCCGCTTTCGACAAAGCGAACCAATGTCCATGCTCGAGTAAGTGCCAACAGTGGCCCGGCATCCTGCTGTGGACACTGTTCAAGGTACAGGCGGTAAGCTTTGATCACCGCATCCACGCCGGTGCATTGCCCACTTTTGAGTAAAAACTGCCAGGCATTACAAAACATGGAAGAGTGAATATTCTGCTCCCATGTCATAAACCAGTCCGTTGAAAACGGTAACATTCCTTTCGGTGGCGGGCTACCCCGTAGCTCTTTGTAAAGTTTAATTAGACGACCACGACTGAGCTGAGTTTCACTTTCCAGCATCTGCAAACGAGCCCCAAGCGTAATCAGCTCCATGGCGAGCTGAATATCGCGGGCTTCCTGAACAATGCTTTTTTCGCTCATCGTCAGGCCCTTTTCTTACGTGCAGGCTCGCCTGAGTTACTGGCTTCATTCAGCAGTCTGGTAGAAAGCAGAATTCCAGTGTGGATCTGCTGTAAATCATCAACTCGTGATTCTTGCGTAAGACGGGTGATGGTTTGTGAATCATCAAAGCGGAACTGGCAAACCAACTGATTAGTTTCCGCAATTTTAACCATCTGTGGGAGAGTCAATTCCCCGAGAACTTTTGCCATATCCTCGTTGATACCGAGACGAAACATAGCAGAAGCTTTATCCTGACCAATCAAACGCTGTGCAAGAAGCAGATACGACAAGTTGATGTCATAGACGTGTTTTAGCAACTCGGATGTATGCATTTTCCCCATCCCGAATAACCAATTATTACTTTATGCGGTCAAACCCCGCATACCCCGTGATGTCGTCGGGCAAGGCCCGAAAAAAGCGAATCGGTCAAAATGCATAGCGATTAGGCAATCTTCTGCAGCATTGTCGGTGGATATTTAATCACCCTCCGACAACTCTAAACATTTCTTACAATTTACTAAGATTCTTCCTAATTCGACGCAACTTTACTCGTGAGATGTGACACAAGCAATGTTACTTCCTAATAAAACTCAATTTTACGTGATCCCGATCACAATATTGAACATATATGTCACCAGCAATCCATCAGTGTCAATTGTACTTTGAGCGTTTTTCAACCGTTCATGCGACATTTTTACCTAAGTTAGAGAATATTCATTCACTTAAACTATTTAACATACTTGGGCCGAATGACTTTACGCATCTCGCTTTCTGAAAAAGGACCGCAGATCACATTTTCACCTAAAAATTAAAAAATATTATTAATTCAATCAATTAAAACGCCATTTCATCGCCAGTCAATCAGAACACATAAGACAATCAAATCCTCAGTAGTTATTAACAAACATAAAACATTCATAATATGCATCGATTACTGCGCCAGCACTGGGTTTGTCATGCAATTTGCGCACCATTTACCGCCCAAACAACATAAAGATTTCTTATGTATTAGTGCAAATTTTACACGACGGAATCAACCTTTCCTCTTGCTGAGGAAATCCAAATGGAGTATGAGATATCGAGTGCGTATTCTTCGAGCAAGGAAACCTGATGTCTTATACACACGTTTTAGTGGCCGTTGCGCCCACGCCAGAAAGCCATGCGCTGCTACGGAAAGCCGTTGCCATTGCCCGCCCTGCTAACGCACGTGTTAGCCTGATAACCCTCTCAACTGACCCGGAAATGTATAACCACCTCGCCGCGCCGATGATGGAGAACCTGCGTGAACTCATGCAGGAAGAAACCCGGCAATTTCTGCAAAATCTGACCGACCACGCCGACTATCCTATCTGGCAAAGCCAGATAGCCTGTGGGGAGTTGAGTGAACATGTGAAAGCCTTTTGCCAGGCTCATCAGGTGGACTTAGTGATTTGTGGTAATCACAATCAGAGTTTCTTTTCGCGGGCGACCAGCGCGGCTAAAAATATTGCCGGTAACAGCGGTGTAGACGTGTTATTAGTGACACTGTAACAAAGGCGTGATCGCCGAAAAACGCCAGTGACCTTCGCCGCTGGCGTTTTTTATTGTGCTGCAATACGGCGGCTTACACCGTGCGTTTAGCCTTTTGTTTGTAGCGGTCGAAGATAACCGCCGCCAGAAGAATCAAACCGCGCACCACATACTGCGAGAAGGGAGAAATATTCAGCAGGTTCATCGCGTTTTCCACCGTCCCCAGAATTAAGATACCGGCGATGACGTAAGATATTTTAC
>JBOFJM010000785.1:0-1766 GCA_051656825.1 Kluyvera sp. | reverse complement strand
TGTATCTGAAAAGCCGCTTCCCGCGCCGTGAAGAGGACGCGTAAGTGAAATTTTTTGCGCTCTTTATTTACCGCCCGGTAGCGACGATTCTGATTTCACTCGCCATCACACTGTGCGGCGTCCTGGGCTTCCGGTTGTTGCCGGTAGCCCCGCTGCCGCAGGTGGATTTTCCGGTGATTATGGTCAGCGCCTCGCTGCCTGGCGCATCGCCGGAAACGATGGCGTCCTCGGTGGCGACCCCGCTGGAGCGCTCGCTTGGGCGCATTGCGGGCGTCAGCGAGATGACCTCCAGCAGTTCGCTTGGCAGTACGCGTATTATTATGCAGTTCGATTTTGACCGCGATATCAACGGCGCGGCGCGCGATGTGCAGGCGGCAATTAACGCCGCGCAAAACCTGCTGCCAAGTGGGATGCCCAGCCGTCCAACCTATCGCAAAGCCAACCCGTCAGACGCGCCAATTATGATTTTGACGCTGACCTCCGACACCTACTCGCAAGGTGAGCTGTACGATTTCGCCTCGACGCAGTTGGCGCAAAGCATCTCGCAGATAGACGGTGTCGGGGATGTTGACGTCGGCGGTAGCTCCCTTCCCGCTGTACGGGTCGATCTCAACCCGCAGGCGTTGTTTAATCAGGGCGTGTCGCTGGATGCCGTGCGCAGCGCCATTACCAGCGCCAACGTGCGTAATCCGCAAGGGGCGATTGATGACGCCAACCAACGCTGGCAGTTGCAAACCAACGATGAGCTGAAAACAGCGGCGGAATATACGCCGATTATCGTTCATTACAACAACGGGGCGGCGGTGCGTCTGGGCGACGTGGCTAAGGTTAGCGACTCGGTGCAGGATGTGCGTAACGCCGGGATGACCAACGCCAAACCGGCGATTTTGCTGATGATCCGCAAGCTGCCGGAAGCCAACATCATTCAGACCGTCGATAGCATTCGCGCCAAACTGCCGGTGTTACAGCAAACTATTCCCGCTGCTATCGACCTGCAAATTGCACAGGATCGCTCGCCGACTATCCGCGCGTCGCTGGAGGAAGTCGAGCAAACGCTGGTGATTTCCGTCGGATTGGTCATTCTGGTGGTGTTCTTGTTCCTGCGCTCCGGGCGCGCCACGCTGATCCCCGCCGTTGCCGTGCCGGTGTCGCTCATCGGCACGTTTGCGGCGATGTATCTGTGCGGTTTTAGCCTCAATAACCTGTCGCTGATGGCGCTGACCATCGCCACTGGTTTTGTGGTCGATGACGCCATTGTGGTGCTGGAAAACATCTCTCGCCACCTGGAAGCGGGCATGAAGCCGCTACAGGCCGCGCTTCAGGGTAGCCGTGAAGTGGGTTTCACCGTCCTGTCGATGAGTATTTCGCTGGTGGCGGTCTTCCTGCCGCTGCTGCTGATGGGCGGCCTGCCGGGGCGGTTACTGCGCGAATTTGCCGTGACACTCTCGGTGGCGATTGGTATCTCGCTGGCGGTATCACTCACGCTGACGCCGATGATGTGCGGCTGGATGTTGAAATCCCAGCCTGCACATACGCCAACCCGCAATCGGGGCCTGGGGCGTCTGCTGGTAGCGATGCAGCAAGGTTACGGCAAGTCGCTGCGCTGGGTGCTGGGACACACGAAAATGGTCGGCGTGGTGTTCCTCGCCACCATCGCGCTGAACGTCTGGCTGTATATTTCAATCCCGAAAACTTTCTTCCCGGAACAGGACACCGGCGTGCTGATGGGCGGTATTCAGGCCGACCAAAGTATTTCGTTCCAGGCG
>JBOFJM010000784.1:0-1577 GCA_051656825.1 Kluyvera sp. | reverse complement strand
TCCGGGCGTCTGGAAGTGATGTTATTTACCGATGCCCTGGATAAATACCAGCAATTGCTGGAAAAAGACCGCATACTTATCGTCAGCGGACAGGTCAGCTTTGATGACTTCAGCGGTGGGCTTAAAATGATGGCCCGTGAAGTCATGGATATTGACGAAGCCCGGGAAAAATATGCTCGCGGGCTTGCTATCTCGCTGACGGACAGGCAAATTGATGACCAGCTTTTAAACCGACTCCGTCAGTCTCTGGAACCCCACCGCTCGGGAACCATTCCAGTACATCTCTACTATCAGAGGGCGGATGCACGTGCGCGATTGCGTTTCGGCGCAACCTGGCGTGTCTCTCCGAGCGATCGTTTACTCAACGATCTGCGTGGCCTCATCGGTTCGGAGCAGGTGGAACTGGAGTTTGACTAATACAGGAATACTATGAGTCTGAATTTCCTTGATTTTGAACAGCCGATTGCAGAGCTGGAAGCGAAAATCGATTCTCTGACTGCGGTTAGCCGTCAGGATGAGAAACTGGATATTAATATCGATGAAGAAGTGCATCGTCTGCGCGAAAAAAGCGTAGAGCTGACGCGCAAAATCTTTGCCGATCTCGGCGCATGGCAGGTAGCCCAACTGGCGCGCCATCCACAGCGTCCGTACACCCTGGATTATGTCCGTCTGGCGTTTGATGAATTTGACGAACTGGCGGGCGATCGCGCTTATGCTGATGATAAAGCTATCGTCGGTGGCATCGCGCGTCTGGATGGTCGTCCGGTGATGATCATTGGTCATCAGAAAGGCCGTGAAACCAAAGAAAAAATCCGTCGTAACTTCGGGATGCCAGCACCAGAAGGCTACCGTAAAGCACTGCGTCTGATGGAAATGGCTGAGCGCTTCAACATGCCAATCATCACGTTCATCGACACCCCAGGCGCATACCCTGGCGTGGGCGCAGAAGAACGTGGTCAGTCTGAAGCTATCGCACGTAACCTGCGTGAAATGTCGCATCTGAGCGTACCGGTGATTTGTACTGTTATCGGTGAAGGCGGTTCCGGCGGCGCGCTGGCGATTGGCGTGGGCGATAAAGTGAATATGCTGCAATACAGCACCTATTCCGTTATCTCCCCAGAAGGTTGTGCCTCTATTCTGTGGAAAAGCGCGGATAAAGCCCCGCTGGCAGCAGAAGCAATGGGTATTATTGCACCGCGTTTGAAAGAGCTGAAACTTATCGACTCTATCATTCCAGAACCGCTGGGCGGCGCACATCGTAACCCAGAAGTCATGGCCGCTTCGCTGAAAGCACAACTGCTGGCTGACCTTGCAGATCTCGACGTGCTGAGCAAAGAAGACCTGCTCAACCGCCGCTATCAGCGCCTGATGAGCTACGGCTACGCCTGATTATCAACATCATTTTTACCTCTAAAGGCCGGATATTCCGGCCTTTTTCTTGTGCACAGAAAACCCCCAGCTAGGCTGGGGGTTCCGGAAAGCTTTCAGCTTTGAGCCAGTTATTAAAACCCCTTTTGATTTGTTAAAACACATTGCGGTCTGGCAACTGCAAGTGTCAAACAAGAAATCAAAAGGGG
>JBOFJM010000783.1:0-1545 GCA_051656825.1 Kluyvera sp. | reverse complement strand
GCTCCAAACTGGTGACAGTTTGGGCGGGCTGGTCAACGCGCTGGTACGGCGAGTTGTTCCGCGATAATGCGATGATGAGTGCGGTGGGGCTGAGCCTGACCATTGCCGCTGCGGCGGCGACCATGGCAGTGATTTTGGGCACGATTGCCGCCATGGTGATGGTGCGTTTTGGCCGCTTTCGTGGCGCTAACGGCTTCGCTTTTATGATAACTGCGCCGTTGGTGATGCCCGATGTCATCACGGGCTTGTCGCTGTTGCTGCTGTTTGTTGCGTTGGCTCATGCCATTGGTTGGCCGGCGGATCGTGGGATGCTGACCATCTGGTTGGCGCATGTCACTTTCTGTACGGCGTATGTGGCGGTGGTTATCTCCTCGCGCCTGCGTGAATTGGACCGATCCATCGAAGAGGCGGCGATGGATCTTGGCGCGACGCCACTAAAAGTTTTTTTCATTATTACGCTGCCGATGATTATGCCTGCGGTAATTTCTGGCTGGCTGCTGGCGTTTACGCTGTCGCTCGACGACCTGGTGATTGCCAGTTTTGTCTCCGGCCCAGGGGCGACCACATTACCGATGCTGGTGTTCTCCAGCGTGCGGATGGGGGTTAATCCAGAGATTAACGCCCTGGCGTCACTGATTCTTGGCGTGGTCGGAATTGTCGGATTTATCGCCTGGTATCTGATGGCGCGCGCGGAAAAGCAACGCCTGCGTGCAAGACGCGGATAATCCACTTAAAATCGATAAGGATATGCTGTCTGTGCCGTGAACGTTCGCGGCACTGTTTTCATGGAAGGCAACACATTGGAACTGTTTACTCGAAGCCGTCGGTCACATGCTCGCCTGAATGTCCCTGTTTTGGTGCAGGTGGCGGCGCTCGCCATTATTTTAATTCGCTGTCTCGACCTGCTGATGATTATTAATTTGCTGGGGCTGAATGGTATCGGCGAGTTTATTCAACGTAGCGTACAAACCTGGACGCTGACGCTGGTGTTTTTGAGCAGCCTGGTGCTGGTATTTGTCGAAATTGGCTGTGCTTTTTCACTGATAAAAGGGCGGAACTGGGCGCGTTGGCTGTATTTGCTCACCCAAATGATTGCTGCCAGTTATCTGTGGGCCGCTTCGCTGGGCTACGGCTATCCAGAGTTATTCAGCATTGCGGGCGAGACAAAACGGGAGATCTTCCGTTCGCTGGTGATGCAAAAAATGCCGGATCTGCTGGTGCTGTGCCTGCTTTTTATCCCCGCATCCTCTCGACGATTTTTCCGCTTACAATAACGGTGATACAATCCACGCCCCCATTTTGCTCAAGGTTTTGCTATGCAGTGCGCACTTTATGATGCCGATCGTTGTCGTTCATGTCAGTGGATTGAGCGGCCAATCGCCGAACAACTGGTGGATAAAATGGCCGATCTCCACGCTTTGCTGGCGGATTTTACCGTCACGTCATGGTGCGCACCGGTTTCTGGCCCAGAGCAGGGGTTTCGCAATAAAGCGAAAATGGTGGTGAGCGGCAGCGTCGAAAAACCGTTGCTTGGAATGTTGCATC
>JBOFJM010000782.1:0-2727 GCA_051656825.1 Kluyvera sp. | reverse complement strand
CGCGGTTACGTTTATTGTACTGGTAGCTCCAGTCGTCCTCGTCAATTCTCTGGTTGGCATCGGCAAAGCTGTAGTAACCGCTGGTGGAGTAACGATAGCTGGCCAGCGTGACGTTGGTGTCGGTGGTTTCAATGTTTTTACTATACAGCAAGCGGTAAGACTGCCCGTCGTGCTGTTCACCGTTATCCAGGGTGGTTTTTGCCCAGGTGACATCTGCCGAAAGGGAGCCAACAGTACCCAAGGCAACGCCGACGCCGCCGACGCTGGCCTGATAATCTTCTGCGGCCGTTAGCCCGCCAAACAACGTAAAGGTATTGTTCAGACCATAAATAGCGCTGCTCTGGACAAACACCGGTTCTTTGTCGTCGCTGTTGTTATCGGCGCGATAGCGGGCGGCAGTGACTTCGTATTTTATCCGACCGGGGCGCAGCATGACCGCCACGCTGGAGTAAGGCTGGGTATAGTGGCGCTCGCTGCCATCAGCTTCTTTAATCGTCACTTCCATGTCACCGCTGTTGGAGGTAGACGAGATATCGTTAATTTCAAACGCGCCTGGCGCGACGTTGGCCTGATAAATCAGGTAGCCGTTTTGCCGTACGGAGACTTCGGCATTGCTGTTGGCAATACCGCGAATGGTTGGCGCGAAGCCACGCTGGCTAAAGGGTTGCATACTCTCGTCGGAAGTGAGGTTAACCCCCTGATATTGTACACTATCGAACACCTCACCACGGGTGCTGCTTTCACCCGCAGTAAACTGAGACTTAAGAAATTGTACGTCGTGCTGAACGTAAGTTTGCAGCGATTGCCAGGACTGCTCGTCGTCATTTTTGTCCCAGGTGGCATAATTGCGCAGCCGCCAGCCGCCTAGGTTTAGCCCACTTTGTAGGTTCAGGTATTGGTTTTCATCCGTGTTACCATTACCGGCGTCATTCTGCGAGCCGGAAAATGCATAGTTGGCAAACAGCACCGGCACGCCGTTGTCCCAGCGTGAAGGATCTACCGAGCCACGGCTTTGCGCATCCAGCGCTGCCTGCGGCATACTGATGCGCAGCATCATGGCGTTAAAATCGAAGACCGCCGTGGCTGCCGTAATATATTCCCCCAGCGCTTTGGGCAGCGGTTTATCCGCTGGCAGCGCGGTCAGTTCGCTAAAGGCATCCACGCGCACACCCCAGTCGCGAAGCATCGCGGGGGTAATCTGCGGCTGTAATTCGCCGCTGGCATCGTTGAGGTAGTTGATATCCTGCTGCTTTAGACGCTGCTTGTTAATCACGATATTCGACGAGTAAGTCCCGGGTAGCTGCGCCTTATTGTTGGAAAACAACGACAGATCAACATCCTGGCGCAGCGCCGCGTCACCTTCCAGCCCCGTTGGCGGAAAGTAATATTCGCGGGCGTATGGCTGAGTAGAGAACAAGAGCAGAGCCGCACCCAGCGCTTGTAATAGCGGGTTGAGCCGCCAGTGTGGTTGGGGCTGTGTTAACGTTTTTACCATCCGAGTTATCCCTTCGACAGCGAGGTAGTGAAGGAAGGGGTCGCGTTGCTGTAGTCGCTAATACAGCGCCAGGTGATAGTTTGCCCGCTGGCATTGGGTGGTAGCGGGATCTCCGTGCTGCTTTTTGGTACCACCATGTCGGCTTTTTTAAGCAGTGTGCTACCGAGTTTCACGGAGTCGAAGACGCTGTAAAACCCCCCGTCGTTGACCACCCGCAGTACGCTGCCGTTATGGCTAAAATGCAGATCTTTACAGCTTTCGCCCGGCGTTCCTGCCAGCCCTTTAGGGCGATAGAACAGCTTGAGTCGGGTTTTATAAATCAACCGGAGAACGTTTTTGTCGGTACTGCTATCTTCTTTGGCGACGGCGGGAATCGTGCGGATGTTGATATAAAACAGTGATTCTCTGTCCTGGGCAACGGCAGCGCCTGACCAAGCGATACGCAGGTTTTGCTCTTTTTGCGGATCAAGGCGAAACAGCGGCGGGGTAAGAATAAAGGGGCCACGGGTTTTCCCGTCGCCGGTGTCAGTCCATGACTGTACTAGCCACGGTAATTCGTTGTCCTCGTTAGCGAGCGATAATGCGACCTCTTTTTTATTGGCATCATAAATGACGCGCGTGCGCCCAATGCGAATACCTGCTGCATCGCAGGGGGCAACGGCGCTAATGATGAGAGGCAGCAGCATAAAAGCGGATGAAATTATTTTACGCATCGCAAATCCCTGCGAAATAGCAAAAGTGTCCGTTAAAAAGAGCCAGTGTGGCTGGCCCTTTTTAATATTAAATAACGGTTTGTACTACGGCGTGATTAATGATAAACAATATTCACGATCATGTCGGCGTCAGCCGCACCCGATGTGGTTTTAGCCTCAAAGGATTTATAGCGAGCATTAAACTCAGCAGAAATGAGATCACTTGTTACATTTGGCAGATCGATATAGACCTGGCCTTCGGCGGCATCCATCGTCAACAGTGTGTCGTCTTGCCCCATTGGTGATACGGCAATCCCAACACCGACTGCGACGGGGTTAACACCAGCTGCCACGGTGGAAATCGCGCTGACATCCAGCAAATTGGTACTGCCTGTTATCGCGTGGTTGCCTTCAAAGGTGAGCTGTATAGCCGGCAGACCATCGGTGGTAACCGGGCAGTCTTTTAGCGTAATAGTAAACGGTTTCAGCGGCGATTCGGTACCGATACCGCCAGCGTTAAACAACGACGTTGGATAAGTG
>JBOFJM010000781.1:0-2008 GCA_051656825.1 Kluyvera sp. | reverse complement strand
CCTTTTTTCAGCTGCGGCATCACTTCGCCTATCAAATCCATAAACTGACGCCAACGCATCGGATAATAACGCGCCTACGGATACACCAAATGCACCGGCAGCGGCGCTGTCGGTGCTTAAATGGGCTATTCGCCGGGTTATTGTCGCAATGGCGCGCGGTTATCTGAATGCTCTGGCTACGGTTGCCGGAATCATCGCGCTGGCGATTCGCGTGAGTGAAACGTATCGTCTGTGCAGCGTTAAGCGCGCGCTAAACGCTGAAAAAAAGCCCGCGTCGGGGTAAGGACGCGGGCGACAAAAACATATCTATACTCATTGCCCTTCCTGATGAAGCGTGAAGGGCCTGGTGTATTTTCTCAGATATGTTCACACCTTCATTATTATTTATTCAGCTGAAACAGAGACATACCTTGCATGTCGGTGAACGCTTTATAAGATGCCTGTAATGCCGCTTGCTGCATGGTGTAGTTGGAAATGGTTGAGTTCCAGTCGACATCAACCAGGTTACTCATCTGCTGGGTCTGCGCCAGCGCCCGGTCATCCCCTAGCTGATCCAGTTTTTCCAGCTCATTGAGCTGCGTACCCAGCTCCGCGCGAACGCTCAGAACGTTGTTCAGCGAGTTACTCAGGCTGCGGTTGGTACGGTCAACAATGGCATTGGCCTGATCCTTCAGCGCTGCGTCATCGCCCACCGGTTTTTTCAACGCCGCAATCGCGGTATCGAGCGCGGTAAACATGTTGGTGTCCGCATCTGGTTTAGCGTTGCTGGTCGCCGCGTCAAAAATCAGATTCCCCGTATGACCGATGACCATTGAGCGCGAAGAGTCAACCTGCTGTTCGACATTCTGCGAGCCGCCCACATAGGAGCCATCGTCGGCGAAAGGCTTAGCGTCCGTTTTATAACCGGCAAAAATATAGCGACCGTTACCGTCGGTGCTGTTTGCCAGGTTCATCAACTGGTCGCGGATCCCCTGAAGGTCAGTCGCCAGCGAGGCACGGTCATCATCACTCAGCGTGCCGTTGCCCGCATTGACAATTTTTTCCTGTGCCGCCTGAATGGCGTTAGTCACCTGCTTCAGCGTACTTTCTTCTGTAGATACGCGCTGAGTGGCGAACGTGCGAGCGGTGGCATATTGGCTGTTTTGCGCCTGAGCCTGAGACAATACAACCGCCTGCGATGCGGCAACGGGGTCATCCGATGCGCGATTTACCCGCTTACCGGTTGACATCTGTTCACCATATTTTAACCAGGCAGACTGGGAGTTAGTGATCCCACCCATATTCTGCTGATACATCATTAGAGTGCTGACGCGCATGGCTTGCCCTCTCCTTAACGGATATTAATTAATGCGTCGAAGATAGCGCTGGCAGTTTGCAGCACCTGCGCATTGGCCAGGTAATACTGTTGATAGAGTTGCAGGTTGCCGTACTCTTCATCCAGGTTAACACCGGAAATGGACTGCTGCTGTTTGGTCAGCTGCGTCACCACATTGCCCTGCGTTTTGGCGCTGCTCTCAAGCGTCGCGGTTTTCGTACCGATGCTGCTCACCATTGCCGCGTAGGCATCGTTGAAGCTTTTCGTGCCGCCTACGACTTTGCTATTTTGCAGTTCCAGCAGCGCTTTACCGTTACGGTTGTCGCTCTCGCCGCTGTCTTTTTCTTGCGCCATCGCAATTTCAGATTCGTTGTGAATAGCCACGTTCATATTGACGATGGTGTCGCTGACCGGTTTCACCGTAAAGCTGTCACCGACAGACGCGCTGCCGCTTTTCACATCAACGGAAATACCGTCAAATTTCAGCGAGATACTGGTACTCGTGCTGTCCAGTTTAACGGTGGTGTTATCCGCTAAACGGGTAACCTGCCAACCGCTGGCGGTGTATTCGACGCGATAATCTGTGGCTTTGACCGCAGAGGAATCGGTCACGCTGGCCACTAAATCCGCATTACCGCCGTTTTTCGAGTTATCCACCACCGACGGTTTACCGAAGTTAAAGAAGTCAACGCC
>JBOFJM010000780.1:0-6748 GCA_051656825.1 Kluyvera sp. | reverse complement strand
AGAGTTGCTGAAACCGATGAGTCCCCGCTTGAAATCGGCGAGCCGGAGAAAGGAAGACAAGGTCAGACCGCCAGGGATGGCGGGCTGAGGCGAACCGAGACAGGAAGTCGAGTTTCGCCGTGCCGCAGGCTGGAGTTCGCAGGCGAGCGCAGTGCGAAGCACCGATTTACCTGCGGGGCCGCGGGGATTGTTAAGGGGGACTCGGCAGTCCCCCTTGACCCGTTCACAGGTACAGCGGCTTCATGTTCTACAAAACATCAGGTGAACGGAATGTGGCGCTTAACTGACAAGCATTAGGCTGATGCCCCCATCTGCGCTCGCCGTGGTGTGGAAATGAGTTCTATTGAGCAATACCAGGAAGTAAGAAACAAAAACGCCGCACAATGGCGGCGTTTTTCAAAGCGGGAAGGTTTACTCGAAGAATACATCCGGGTTATCAGCCAGCGAGACAAACGTTTTGCTGTTTTTATCCAGCGCACGAATATCACCGCTTTCAATATCGTAAACCCAGCCATGCAGGCGGATAGTGTTATCACGCAGCCCTACCGCGACTGACGGGTGTGTTTTGATATTGTTCAACTGCGCGATGACGTTCTCTTCCACCATCGCATTCACTTTATCGGTTTCATTATCCCAGCTTTTCTTCTCGACCACCGCTTTCGCGGCATCGGAATAACGCAACCAGTGAGAAACGGCAGGCATTGGCTCCAGGCACTGGCAGGTGGCGATAGCCTTCATCGCACCACAGTTGGAGTGGCCGCAAATCACAATATTCGTCACGCCTAACGCAACAACAGCGTATTCAATCGTCGCCGATACACCGCCCGGCTCAGGACCAAAGGAAGGCACGATATTACCGGCATTACGGATAACAAACAGTTGTCCAGGATCTTGCTGCGTCACCAGCTCTGGCACCAGTCGGCTATCAGAACAGGAGATAAAAAGTGCTTTTGGATTCTGGCTGGAGGCCAGACTGCGGAAGAGTTCCTTACGTTGAGGAAAAACTTCTTTCTGAAAGTTGAGGAACCCTTCGATAATATGTTGCATAGCAGTATCTCTTTTTTCGTTTTTTACGCAGGTCATGATTGAAATCACGTTTTCAGTGTACCACTTGCGAACAGAAGAGAAAGGCTTCAATGATAAACGGCATAGATGAACGCACCGATAGACACATAGTTTTGGTTATCAATTCTTCTCCGGCTGGTGTTCCCCCAACAGGTTCAGCACTGCGTTATTAAGCTCTGCGATTTTGCTAACAGAATAAGTGAACAATCCCTTTCTAAGAAAAGAACGTGATAAAGGCATGAGGTAAAAGAGTATTACCGCTCAAATGAAAAGACGATAAGAGGAGTGCAGTCATAAGGAAGGGAGTAGTGAAAGCCGCCCGAAGGCGGCAACGGAGGATTACTCACCGATTTCCAGCGCATCCTGGATGGCATCGGCCAGCGCGGCAACTTCCTGCGAAACGTTGCGCAGGTCCATCTGGGAGCGGATCCCCGAGTTTGCCGTAGAGGCGGAAACAGACGCTTTGGAGATCTCCAGAGCGGCCTGCACGGCCAGTAAGCGCTTGCGGTTTTCTGCGGCATCGACGCCGGTGGCGTCGTCGAGATCGAAGTACCCTTCTAACATGACTCTCTCCTTATGTATTCATCCCCAGTGTAGGGGGTTAACCATGAGCAAGCCATCAAAATTATGCCTTTGTATGACAATGCGCCGACGACCGGAAAATGATGCCGATTGGGTCGTCGTCAGCCTCAACCGCGCGAAAATCACGACCAAACTTTATTTAACCGAAATCTTCATCTACGCCATAATTTTTAAGGTTATTAACCTATTTCTTCCCCAAAAATGATGCGTATTGTTTCCGGAGATAAACGTTTAGACAAATGAGAAAACACATTGAATATTAATCACAATGTAATACTCCAGGAGTTTGGTGACATAATCGGCCTAACGTTATCTTTTGATAAAAACGGCCGCTGCCCCCTGCTGGTGGATGGACAAATTCTTATCTCAATAGCCATCAGGGGCGAGTACTGGCAGTTTCATAGCCTACTGATGGAAGATAAACAGTATAATAACAGTGACCTTTTTACATTTTGCCTGCAACTGAATATTGCTCTCGCAGAGGATAATGCAGGAGCATTGGCTTATGATCCTGTTTCGAAATATCTAATCTATATTTCATCTCAAAGTGAGCCGGCAACCGGCGGGGAACTATTGGAGATAGTCCGCTCCATTATATCTCGCAGGGAACTCATCCTCATAAGATTAAAAGACTTCAACCCGCATATTATATAACACGCTATATTAAAAGTAAGGAGATTAACATGTCACAAATGATAGATGCTACAGGAGAAATTCTTAAAAGCTACGACATTGCAAGTTCAGGCGATACATTTCCAACGCTAAAGGAATCAGTCAGTGAATGGAATGGAACTGAATGGCTGACTATAAACACCAATACCCCTGAGCTTAACGAGATTTTAACGGGTTATGAACGTTTAAAAAAAGTATCGCAGTTAGCATCCCATAAATATGACCTAGCCAGTAATTTCATGAATGTGTTAGAACGCATACATAAAGACCTGCCAATAGACGAACATGATAGCAATCGTTATTTTATTCATAATTTTAAATTCAGCATAGCTCGGGACGATTTAAAGGTAATCGATCTCCTGGACATTATAGAGCGTGCGAAAAAAAACTTTTCTGTCGCGGCTAATGACACTCCGATTGTCGAAGAAGAAATTACATTTAGAAGAGTAACCCCTAACTATACTTCTGCTTACCCCCACGTCTCCAGGCTACCGCTCCTGAAGGATATCTCTGAAGTGGATAATTCAGATGCCGTAGATAGCAGCCATCCCGTAACGATAAAAGAATGTGACCTAATCGAAGAACTCAATTCTGGGCTATTACTGAATAAACTAGTGGAAGAAAAAAAAACCAGCTACCTAATTTTTAAAAATCCAAACTATAATGAAAAAATAGCCGACAACATCGCCAATTACAACGATTTATTTGATACCAACGATGTCACAAAGGTCATAGCATCAATTTACCTGGCCAGAGCTGCAGACATTGATGAATCATTAATAAGAGAAAGCGTTAAATCTTATACTGATAATTTTATCGCGATGAAAAATGAACTTAAAGAAATCATCGATAAATTAGATAAATCTGGAGATTATATAGATGAAAATTATACCAGACAGTTAGATTGCCTTAATGATCTTCTCAATTATCTTGTTCAGGATTCATATCAGTCCTCAACTGATGATGATTTAGGTAGTGATATTCTGCAGAAAATCATGATTAACCCAGACATGATCGACACGCCGGAACTGTTAATTGAAAACAAAGAAGATATAATTAAATTTTTCCATATATCAGAACGTTATGCAGAAATAATAGATGACTATTTCAGCTCAATAAAACAACAATCCGATGAAAAATTAACAGCTCTCTATCAGGGCTAAATTTAATTACCCAGAAAATGAAAACTTTGAGGCACTCCTGGTCAAGCTCAAGTACGATCCAGACAGTGCCATTCAAGTTCGTAGCGTGATAGAGGCATCGATAGCTGTTGGTACAAAGATGAGCGCTAACACTTATACACTTGAATCAACAGAAGCCAATCAAAGAGATGGTGACATTAGGGGTATCAAAGCCAGGCTCTCAGACCCTAATTATGCAGATAACATGTTTACTGAACTTAAAGGAGTGTACGAAGAATACCGTAAATCTCTCCAGAATTTATTAACCACAGCGAAGGGCGATGATTTAACAACTATCAACAATGAACTACGATGGACAACGGATCTCATCGGTATTTTTGATGAAATACTTCCCTGCCTTGATAAAAGATTGGCCTATGATATCCAACGTTCTAGTTTAAATGAAGGTTATCAAGCCATTACTGGAAATATCCGAGGGCTATATCAGGATCTGAAAACTGGGATAACTCAAGCATGGGCTAAAAGAGCGAAAGAGATAGAAAACAACCTAAACTCTATTAACCAAAAAACCATCGAATTAGCGGCTGAATATAAAGCCACCAAAAAAAGTTTAGACGATATAAAATCTTGCGCATCTGCAATACCCAACAACATATATATAAATGATACTGAACATAATCTTGTTAACGAAAGTGAAAAAGAAGTACAGGAACGTTTCAATAATCTTGAAGCACAGATTAAATTATTAGATGCAGAGTATCTTGAGCTTCTTTATAAGGCAAAAACAGAGCATGACACTATTCGCAATTACTTTGCAAATGATGATCACGATAGTGCAATTGGAATATTTGGATTTGCGTCTAAACTCAGCGAAAAGATCATATCACTATTTAGAAACGATCCCACAGATAGATTTTTCACAGATTTATTAACAAAGCGCCAGTTAGCCAAGCATGGCATGAAATCGATGACTGAGGCTTATCAGGAATTAATAAATAAACTATCCTCAACCGTATCACTTTCTCTATCAACTGAGAACTTAAGTAAACTTAACTCAACCATTATGGCTTCCTTACGGCCAGCAGTCACCAAGATTTATCAATTCGCAAAAAACCATCCCGATAAAGCGAAAGATCTCCTTGTAAATTTAACGCATGTTCTTTCATTTTTTACGGATGCCGAAGGGGCAAAAACGGTCCTTAAACTGGCCGAAGTTGAAAATGTTTTAGATAATATATTACATGGCGAAAGAGAGCCTTTAAACAATATGGAGCAGTTTGATTTGGAGCCAGAGATAATTGCGCCTTGCCATCTTTCTGGCTATATGCCATATATTTTAAAAGCATCACTAGAATTAGGTAATCAAATTAACCAAAACTCTTTCTATTCATTGATTAACCCCGGAAGTTATGCAAAGGTGCTGGGCAGCGTTGCTGGTGAAATGCTTAAGAAGCAAGCATCAATATGCTTGGCTGGAAATAAGACTGTAGAGATGTATGTCAATGCACTTAATCATACTTTAGCCCCAGGAGCAGAAGCACGCTTAAAATCCATAACGGCCTATCTTGCTAGTCGAGAGATCATAACGGAAACAGGAACGTTGTTCAGAGATACTGCAGAAGTAGGAGCAATGGGGGCAATCAAAAGAAAATGGCAAGATCTATCTCTTTGGTGGGAGCACGCACCGATAGAAACAAAAGTATTGTGCGTGACTTTAGCTGTCGCAACCACAGCAGTTGTTGCATCAACGATGGCTACTGGCATCATTTTTTCTGCCGGTTTGGTAGGTATTATCCCAATAGTATTAGCTGTACTGGTATCCGTACCTGTCGGCGCGGTGGCTGGCGGAGGATTAACTAAGCTATCACTTAATATGCTCAGTAGATTTAACCTCTTTAACTTACAAGATGTCGCCAACAGAGTGCGTCAGGATATGACAAAAATTCGTATGGAAGAAATGAAAAAAGACTTAGAAAAAATAAAAGAGCATTACATAAAGCAACTGGAAAATAAAGACTTCGTAATTGCTATTGATACACCTTAATAGTCACTAACGATGGACTGACGATTAGTCAGTCCATCGCATTATTAACGACAAAGCCAAAAGATTATTAGGCTCAGAATTGCCACTTAACGCCAATCATAGCCGATGTATTATTATACCCCTGGTCACCCAGTTGGACACCTACATGACCCCATGCATTCAGGTGTGAATTTATCTGCCCTTCCACACCGGCTTTTACCTCCGCAATATTACGCGAGCCATCCTGATGAACTGAAACCCCATCCAGATGAGTAGTGAACGCTTTGCTGTTATGCAACCAGTTCACTTCCATAAACGGCTGGAACTCACGTGATTTCCCCTCATCCATTTTATGATGGCTCTTGAGCCAGGTTTTGACGCCAAGACGGGTTTGAATATTACCGTGGCCTTCGCTACTGACTCGAGTGCCATTGTTTTCGCGGTGATTTTCCGCTTTCACTCCCATCCAGGTGACCTGAGCCTGAGGCTGGACAAACCATTGGTTCAGCGTTCCCTTACTGCCTGTAAATTCAGCTAATTTTTGGCTATACCCTGCTTCCAGTGATGCGGTAAACCCTTTCGATTTATAGGATTCAGCCTGCAATTCGTCACCTTTAACATGGTTATTGAACCAGTTGTACTGCGCCCAGCTATCCAGATAAGCGCCATTATGCGACTCATTATCGGCAAACCAGGTCGCATACATCCCCGCGCTGTATCCGTTCACGCTCCCTTTTGAGCGGTAATGGGTCTGTGATGAGACGGTATTACTATGGTTGTTGCCATAACCCGCCATGACCCCTAAATGCCAGCGGTCGCCACCATTCTGGCTCCATTGCGCAATATCTCCTCCCAGTTGCAGGACATATCGGTTGCTCTGAGTCTTCAACTGCCCGCTGCCATCACGCCAGTTGTTATGACTGCCCTCATGGCGCATCCACATGGTGGTTTTTTTCTGCTCACCCGTTACCGCATCGGTGTACTGCATTTTCCCCAGCCGATCGTGCAGCCGAGTCGCAAACAGGGTGTTTGCTGCCGCCAGGTTAGCGGTATAACTTCCGGCCTCTGGGCGTAAGTCATTACCCGACATGCCTTCAGGTTTCGGCTGTGGATCAGACGTATTTTGGCCGCTGGTCAAATACCAGTTTCCGCTATTAGCCCCCTGGCCACGTTCGAGGGTGTAATCATAAGCACCGGCTACAATACGCCCGTCCTGGATAAACTCACCGTCAGATTGACCACCCACATGGATAAGTTCGATACC
>JBOFJM010000779.1:0-3344 GCA_051656825.1 Kluyvera sp. | reverse complement strand
ACCACGGTGCCGTCAGCGGTCGTAAAGGAGCCGAAAATAAACCAGACCAGCGAGTTAACGATATGGTGCAAGCCCACAACACGAAAAAGAACATTCAATATGCCGTAGACAAACGGCCCCACCGGACCTGACGCGACCAGGCAGTTACCAATCGCATCCACGCCATGCTGTACCGGAGTCCATAACCAGGAAAGAATAACGCCCAGCACCAGGCAACTTAAGCCAGTCGCGATTGGCACAAAACGTTTTCCACCAAAAAAGGCAAGGTATTCCGGTAACCTAATATCTTGATAGCGATTATACAGCATACCCGCCAGTAACCCGGTCAGAATGCCAGACAGAACCCCCATATTGAGTTCAGGATTGACCGCCTGCATAACAGAAGTCAGCACCAGATAACCAATTGTACCTGCCAAGCTGGCAGCACAGTGGCTGTCTTTTGCGAATCCCCCGCTGATGCCTATGGCAAACAGTAAGGGCAAATTATCAAATAATGTCTGGCCCGCTTTTGTTATGAAAACAATATTGAAAACATCGGGTTGCCCAAGCCGTAGCAGCAATCCTGCAATGGGCAGTATGGCTATAGGCAGCATCAGCGCCTTGCCCAAGCGCTGCATGATGACGAAAAAATTCCCCTGCATAAATTCACCTCGGTAGTTGTTTAATAATTTAGTGATCCACTTATGTACCACCAGTGCACCTTAATGGATCTTAATGAAAGAAAACTATTGATTGGTGATTGTTTTGTGAACTGAGAGACTTTATTTTTCTCGTACAGGCGATTTCAGGATGACAATGGCTGTTAACTGGCCAAAAATTGGTTCATAGAAGCTAAACCCAATACAACTTGCTCCGAGGAACGATGAAACCCATGTTTTATCTTGATGAATCCAGTGCGATGCCGCTATATCTGCAATTGGTTAATGCCATTAAGTTAGCTGTTTCTGAGGGCCAACTGCATCCCGGTGACGTTCTTCCGTCAGAACGGGCGCTGGTAGAGATGTTGAGTATTGCGCGTGGTACTGCCCGTAAGGCATTACAGCAATTACTGGAAGAGGGGATCCTCGTACGCAACCATGGATCAGGGACATTCATTGCCCCACATGTACGGCAGTCACTACCGCTACTGGAAAGCTTTAGTGAAATGGCTATGGCCAATGGTGGGAAAGCACAAAGCGAACTGGTCGGGTATCTTCGTCGGGCATCAGCCCCGGAGGAACGTCGCGTCCTGCAACTGGAAGAAGGTAAACATGAGGTAGTGGAACTAACCCGACTGAGGAAGATTAACGGCATTGCTGTTTCACTTCAGATGGCAATTTTGCCAGCTCATTTGCTGGATAACATCAGTGAACTGGATGAATCCTTGTACTTGCATCTGGAGAAAAAAGGCTCACCGGTGTTGCGTGCAACCCAAAGCTTCAGTGCGGTGTCAGCGGACAGTAAACTGGCATACTTTCTGAACCTCAGGGAGCATGAGCCGCTTTTGCTGGCGACCCGTACAGGTTTCACCAATAAAAACAAACCCGTGGAATACACCCGGACATGGTGCCTGAATGAGTATTATGATTTTACGATTGAGTTACATCGAAAAGAACCGTTGAGGGAGTTTATTCACGGCAAGGAAACGCAATAGGCCAGGGCTCTGGAAAAACGCTTCTGCTTTCTGGCCTGCCTTAGCTAGGCCAACAAGAATTTATTTTTTGCGTATGGGGTATCAATGCAGTATTCCCGACGTGCCAGAGGGAGGGCCATTTAACAGCAGAATATTAAATGCGCAAAAGTATGATGGCTATGGTCTGTTGAAATAAAATCTGAGAACAATTAGTGGGGGAGGGCAGGTTCGTTGCTGTGCGACCTCGGGGTGTGTGGGTTCAGCGATTCCAAGCAATTGCTGTCGTTTCTGGCTGCGGTTATCGGTTGCCAGCGCGACCGTATTATAATCAGTATTAAGTGCCTGGCACATTAATACGGTCAGCTCATCCCGGAGGTGATCGAACGAGAAACCCACCAGTGGTCCATTAAAAGATGACAGCGCGAGAGCGAAAATATCACCAAAAAAGGGCAATCCCGTTTTCCCGGCTGACTGCTGACACCAACACTGTTCAGCGTTACTGCGTTACTGCGTAACTGCCGGGTTCGGGATGCGACTTCCAGAAAGCCTTTATCCTCGATAACTTTCAGCAATGCCGTGAAATGCTGCGTTTTCAGCATAGTGACAGGCAGGTGACCAATTGCCGGAAAGATATGATTTTTCATACTGGCAAGAATGCGCTCTGCATAGTCAGCTGACCACTTTTTGTTGGTTTTGTGCCATGCCATCGCAACTGTCTCAAAGCATTTTTCCGGTGACGCGGCGGCTTTTTCAGTCATGCGTTGTTGTGTGGGATTGATATTCTGTGCCAGGAGTTTACGGATACCGTCGCGCTGCTGGCGGGCGTCGGAAAGCGAGACCTGCGGATAGGCACCTAATGCGATACGGGATTCTTTTCGGTTGAAGCGATATTTGAGTTACCAGAGGCGTGAACCGCCCGGATTGATGAGCAGATACAGACCCTGAGAATCGGTCAGTTTAAAGGGTTTATCAGAAGGCTTAATACTGCGGATTTTCGCGTCGGACAGGGACATATGGTGGTCACTCCATTATCGAACTGAAATGACCCCAAATCAGACCACCAATTTCGCCGGATGCGGAGGGAAAACCAGATACGCATCGGGAAATATTTTCACGCTAACTTATTGAAACCTAATCGAATAGGGACTTATAAGCACGCCTGAAAACAAGAATTTGGCTCCTCTGACTGGACTCGAACCAGTGACATACGGATTAACAGTCCGCCGTTCTACCGACTGAACTACAGAGGAATCGGTTGGAGGCTTATCTTAGCGGCGTAAAAACTTTTGTCAAATCCCAATAATCGTCCGTGTGTTAGAGTGGCTCTTTTAGCAACAATCTGTTGTATTTACCGACAAAAATTAAGGAAAAATACTTTGCAGGATGGGCGATTCTCCCTCATTATTTGAAATGGAGTTTCAACTTTATGATCTAAGGCTCATCTTGAACGTCACCGCTGTGCTTCGCCAGGCTATTGCTCGCACGCCCTGGTACAAAAAACGTAATAGTTACCGAGTTCTCTTCTGGCGTGAAATCACCCCTCTTGCTGTGCCTATCTTTCTGGAAAATACCTGCGTTCTGTTAATGGGCGTTTTGAGTACCTTCCTTGTCAGTTGGCTGGGAAAAGAAGCGATGGCGGGCGTGGGGCTGGCCGATAGCTTTAATATGGTAGTGATGGCCTTTTTTGCTGCTATCGACCTCGGTACCACGGTGGTGGTCGCTTTTAGCCTTG
>JBOFJM010000778.1:0-3667 GCA_051656825.1 Kluyvera sp. | reverse complement strand
ATAAATGCGCCCAGCGCGCTGGCGTTGGCTTCTCCGACGCGAACAAACAGCATGTTGGTGTCATGGCGCATCACATCCGCGCCGATTTCGCGCAGTTGTTCGGCAAGCCAGGCGGCGTTGTCGTGATCGTCTTGCAGGCGAGCGACGTTGTTTTTGAGCGCATACATCCCCGCCGCCGCGAGGATCCCGGCCTGGCGCATACCGCCGCCGGTCATTTTGCGCCAACGGATAGCGCGCTTGATGTAGTCGTGATTGCCCACGAGCAGAGAGCCTACCGGTGTGCCCAGCCCTTTTGACAGGCAGATAGTGAACGAGTCGCAGTATTGCGTAATCTCTTTCAGCTCGCAGCCGTAGCTGACCAGGGCGTTGAAAATACGCGCGCCATCGACATGCAGCGCCAGGCTTCGTTGGCGGGTAAAGTCCCACGCTTCTTTCAGGTATTCACGCGGTAGCACTTTGCCGTTGTGGGTATTTTCAATGCTCAGCAGTTTGGTTCGCGCGAAGTGGATATCGTCAGCTTTGATTTTGGCCGCCACTTTATCGAGCGGCAATGTACCATCCGGCGCGGCATCAATCGGCTGCGGTTGAATACTGCCCAGCACCGCCGCGCCACCAGCTTCATACAGATAGTTATGAGCGCCCTGGCCCACAATATACTCTTCGCCGCGCTCGCAGTGGTTGAGTAACGCCACCAGGTTGGCCTGTGTTCCCGTAGGTAAAAATATCGCGGCCTCTTTGCCCGCCAGTTCGGCGGCATACTGCTGGAGCGCGTTAACGGTCGGGTCGTCGCCATAGACGTCATCGCCAACCGGGGCGGAGATCATGGCATCAAGCATGGCTTGTGTAGGGCGGGTTACGGTATCACTGCGTAAATCAATCACGGCATTTCCTTATAGGGACGCGGAATAATGACTCCAGTTTTACCTGAGCCGATGTGTTTACGCTAGTTTGATCAGAGATTTGCCTAACTGTGACATTGCGTACACGTTTTTATAAAAAGAATCGTTATCCTTCTCATTCCCCTTATTTTAGGTGGGTTTATTTTCGCCATCAGGCGTCGTAGTGTAAACAAATAAGGCTAAAACAAGGATTAAATTCAAATGGTTACATCATTATTAAATGGAGTGAACCGCACGCTGTCGCATGAGGATTTCGGCAAGCTGTTATTGCGCCTTGTGGTTGGCGGGCTGATGTTATTTCACGGGCTGCATAAACTTTTTGATGGCGTAGACGGTATTAGCGGTATGTTGGTGGCGAAAGGGCTACCGGGATTCATCGCTTACGGTGTGTTGATTGGTGAAGTGGTAGCGCCCATCCTGCTGATTTTGGGCATTTTGACTCGCCCGGCGGCGCTGGTGCTGGCTTTTACGATGATCGTTGCCTGGCTGATGGTTGGGCTGGATGAAACCTCCATGCTGGATAAAACCGGCGCATGGGCGATTGAAAGCCTGGTGTATTTCTTTGTTGCCGGTTTAGCCATCGCCTTCCTCGGCGCGGGAAAATACGCATTAGGCGGCAATTCCGCCTGGCGGTAAATCGGACATGCCACTCGGCATGGGAAAACCTCACTCGACTTTATGTTGGGTGAGGTCATTGAATAATGATGGGTGTAACCTCGCTCAATATCTTCCTTTATAGAGATGATCTCTCTGCCATAAATAAAATTTTTCCAGCATTTATCGTATTTCGGCAGGAATACCGCTGAAATAATTTTTTGATGTTATTAGATATCATCTGAATGCATTGCAAAAAGCTGTTGACTCATATGTTTGTATTATCTGCGCCCATTCGGTGGCGTAATGATGCCGATAAAATTTATTTGCGCCCTAACTCAAATTAAACAAGGTGAACATCTACATTCATCTTAATTATGTTACGATTTTATAAAATACAACATCGTTATATCAGTGGAGTAAATATGGCGTTTTTAGGGAACAAGCTCTCAATAGGAAATTTAAAAGACAAAGTAGAAAGTGCCAAAAACAAAGCGCTAGAAACGGCCGGTTCACTGAAAGACTCGGCCGGTAATCTGGGTAATGCCGCCATAGACACTGGTAAAGATTGGGGTGCTAAGGCTAAAGACGCTGGGGATAAAGCGACCCATGCCGCCAAAAAAATGGCGGGAGATACCGTTGATGCGGTGCAAAATTTTGACTTAGAAAGCAGCAAAGAAAAGGCGAACGAGCTGGTTTCACGCGGTGTCTCGAAGACGACTGACTATTTCAGGAAAACCCTCGAAGTTGATAAAACAACGATGGAAGTCGTCGATGAAATTCGTTCCCGCTTGCCTACGCCAGTATCGACGGTTGACCAGATATTTGATCAATGTCGGGATGAAGCCCTTCGTCGTGCTGTTTCTGTCTTTATGTTAGGGCCAATCCTTAATAACCTTGATGATCAAAGCGCTCTTAAATACGACAAACTCAGCGTTAACTGGCAAGAGTTTCGTAAAAACAGTGAAAACGATAGTCTTATTGGATCAAAACATCAAAACTATGCCGAAATGAAAAACGCCATCAAAGATGACGGCATAATTGTTGATAATGGCTATAACCGTGATGATCCGCTGATTAAACAAAAAGGGAATATTGACGTTGAACACGTGACGTCACGTAAAGCGCTTTTCAGCGATGTGTTACTCAGTGTTGGCTTAACCAATAAAGAACTCGGCGATGTCATGAATGACAGCCGCAATTTGGTTTATGCAGATAAAAAAACAAACTGCCAGAAAAGCGCTCACGATCTCTGGGAATGGATTGATAAATTCAAAGATGCTGATCAGCCCGATGATAATAAAGTGGTGATCACTATTAGAAGTACGGGCGAGAAGCGGGTGCTTGATAAGCGCGACCTTGAAGATGCTTATGACAATAGTAAAAAGGCGGTGCGTGAAGCCAGGCTTTATGCAGGCCTGGAAGTTGCCTCTACGATCGTAAAAAGTGGAGCGGGTATGGCGTTACAGCAGGTGGTTGGCCTGATTGTCGTTGAAACCTTAGATGTATTCATGGATGAAATTAAAAACTTCAAACTGATGACTAAAGATGGGGTGGTGAAAGACCTTCAGGAGAAAAAAGAACGAATCCATTCCTGTTTAAATCAGCGATTTGAAGAACGACAAATTTGGGCAAGAGCACGTGAGCTGGGGATTGAGTCTGGCGTTTCCGGTGCGCTAAGCGTTCTGCCTCAGATAATCATTTCTCTGTTCGTGAAGATTCCTTCCTTCGTGTATACCATCATCAGAGAAAGTACGCTGAGTGTGGTGCGCAGCGTTCGCGTGTTGTGCAGCAATGACGACGGGAAACTGGATAGCCTGAAAGTTATTATGTTTGGAACGGCTTCAGCAATTGCGGGTGTATATGTGCAGCGTGTTATCACGACGGCAATAAGTGGAGTGCCATTGCTGAATAAATTTAATAGCCAGATCTCTTCGGTATTATCGGGGATGATTGTGATGGCTATCCCTCTGATGGCTATTTATACGTTCGATCAGAATAAACAGAAGATTATGCTTTGCCTGAAGAAAACGCCGGCAGTGACACCGCCTTCGCCGCTGGCGGAAGGGTGATGACTCTTTAATGACTAAAAAAACGCCGCTCTGGTTGACCCCGAGCGGCGTTTTTACTTTTGCGAGACGATTATGCCAGCACTAAATCACTCTGCGGGTGGC
>JBOFJM010000777.1:0-2776 GCA_051656825.1 Kluyvera sp. | reverse complement strand
ATGCCTGCAAACAAATGGACAGCGAAAGCCAACTTGCCTCGTCCTCCAGTAAATACACCAAACGACTCAATAAAATTGCCAAAGTGCTGGGCAATAATATTAACGGCACGCCAGTTAACTACAAAGTTTATATGACCAGTGATATCAACGCCTGGGCAATGGCCAATGGCTGCGTACGTGTCTATAGCGGCCTGATGGACTTAATGACCGATAACGAAGTTGAAGGCGTACTGGGCCACGAAATGGGGCACGTTGCATTAGGGCATTCGCGTAAAGCGATGCAAACCGCATACGCGACGGTAGCAGCGCGTGACACGATTTCTGCCACGAATGGGGCGGCAGCTAGCCTGTCAAAATCCCAGTTAGGCGATGTTGCAGAAGGGATGATTAATTCCGCATTCTCTCGTACTCAAGAGTCTGAAGCGGATGATTTCTCTTATGATCTATTGAAAAAACGCGGCGTTAGTACACAAGGGTTGGTGGGCAGTTTTGATAAGCTGGCGGCGCTTGATGCCGGCCACACCAAATCATTGTTCGATTCACACCCGCCATCAACGGAACGTGCACAGCATATCCGTGACCGCATTGCGGCTGACCAAAAGTAAATCCGCACCACTTTTCGGGCTAGCGTTTTGCTAGCCCGCTATACTTATCTATTCTCCTTTTTTCGAGGCGAACTCTGGAAATAGCAGACAATAGTAACCGTCTGACGCAGAGATGCGTATAATGCGCGGCGTTTACGTTGTATATGCCTTTTATTAAGGAGATAAAAATGACGGCACTTGCCCCGGTAATTACCATTGACGGCCCAAGCGGCGCGGGTAAAGGCACGCTGTGCAAAGCAATGGCAGAAACATTGCAATGGCATTTGCTGGACTCGGGCGCGATTTATCGTGTGCTGGCGTTGGCGGCCCTGCATCACCATGTTGATGTCGCATCGGAAGATGCGTTAGTCCCGCTGGCAGTGCACCTCGACGTTCGTTTTGTCTCCACCGACGGAACGCTGGAAGTGATTTTGGAAGGTGAAGATGTGAGCGGCGAAATCCGCACTCAAGAAGTGGCTAACGCGGCTTCGCAAGTGGCGGCATTTCCCCGCGTACGTGAAGCGCTTCTTCGCCGTCAGCGCGGTTTTCGCGAAGCGCCAGGCCTGATTGCCGATGGTCGCGACATGGGCACGGTCGTGTTCCCGGATGCGCCGGTTAAAATCTTCCTTGATGCTTCATCGGAAGAACGGGCAAACCGCCGTATGCTACAGTTGCAGGAAAAGGGCTTTAGTGTTAACTTTGACCGCCTTTTGGCAGAGATAAAGGAGCGTGATGATCGCGATCGTAATCGTGCTGTTGCGCCACTGGTTCCTGCCTCCGATGCTTTAGTGTTGGATTCCACCACCTTAAGCATTGAGCAAGTAATTGAAAAAGCGTTAGACTATGCGCGCCAGAAGTTGGCTCTCGCGTAAAACGCGACCGAATTTGCAGTACCCCCGCTGCAATGGATTGACGGCGGGTATGTGAAACAACCCCATCCGGCACGGAGCCAGGTGGACGTTAATATTAACCTGAAGATTAAACATGACTGAATCTTTTGCTCAACTATTTGAAGAATCCTTAAAAACAATCGAAACCCGTCCGGGTTCCATCGTTCGTGGTGTTGTTGTTGCTATCGACAAAGACGTAGTACTGGTTGACGCCGGTCTGAAATCTGAGTCCGCTATTCCGGCAGAGCAGTTCAAAAACGCCCAGGGCGAACTGGAAATCCAGGTTGGTGACGAAGTTGACGTTGCTCTGGATGCAGTAGAAGACGGCTTCGGTGAAACCCTGCTGTCCCGTGAGAAAGCTAAACGTCACGAAGCTTGGATCACGCTGGAAAAAGCTTACGAAGACGCTGAAACTGTAGTTGGTGTTATCAACGGCAAAGTTAAAGGTGGCTTCACTGTTGAGCTGAACGGTATTCGTGCGTTCCTGCCAGGTTCCCTGGTAGACGTTCGTCCAGTGCGTGATACTCTGCACCTGGAAGGCAAAGAGCTTGAATTCAAAGTAATCAAGCTGGACCAGAAGCGTAACAACGTTGTTGTTTCTCGTCGTGCCGTTATCGAATCCGAAAACAGCGCAGAGCGCGATCAGCTGCTGGAAAACCTGCAGGAAGGCATGGAAGTTAAAGGTATCGTTAAGAACCTCACTGACTACGGTGCATTCGTTGATCTGGGCGGCGTTGACGGCCTGCTGCACATCACCGATATGGCTTGGAAACGCGTTAAGCACCCAAGCGAAATCGTAAACGTTGGCGACGAAATCACTGTTAAAGTGCTGAAGTTCGACCGCGAGCGTACTCGTGTTTCTCTGGGCCTGAAACAACTGGGCGAAGATCCATGGGTAGCTATCGCTAAGCGTTATCCAGAAGGTACCAAACTGACTGGTCGCGTGACCAACCTGACCGACTACGGCTGCTTCGTTGAAATCGAAGAAGGCGTTGAAGGCCTGGTTCACGTTTCCGAAATGGATTGGACCAACAAAAACATCCACCCGTCCAAAGTTGTTAACGTTGGCGACGTAGTGGAAGTTATGGTTCTGGATATCGACGAAGAACGTCGTCGTATCTCCCTGGGTCTGAAGCAGTGCAAAAACAACCCATGGCAGCAGTTCGCGGAAACCCACAACAAAGGCGACCGTGTTGAAGGTAAAATCAAGTCTATCACTGACTTCGGTATCTTCATCGGCCTGGACGGCGGCATCGACGGCCTGGTTCACTTGTCTGACATCTCCTGGAACGTTGCAGGCGA
>JBOFJM010000776.1:0-3251 GCA_051656825.1 Kluyvera sp. | reverse complement strand
CACCCACAATCAGCGCACGGCCATAGTCCTGCATCGCGGCAGCGAAGATTTCCGACGCCGAAGCACTGAAACGGTCTACCAGCACTACCAATGGGCCTTTGTAATAAACGACGCCATCGTTGTCACTGTCTTCACGCACTTTGCCGTTGTTATCACGAACCTGCACCACGGGGCCGGACGGAATAAACAGACCAGAAAGCGATACCGCTTCGGTCAGCGCGCCGCCGCCGTTACTGCGTAAGTCAATAATAACGCTGCTGACATTCTGTTTTTCCAGCTTCTGAAGCTGCACTTTCACATCTTCAGTCAGGCCCACGTAGAAGCCAGGGATATCCAGCACGCCCACTTTTTCAGTGCCGACGGTTTTCACCGACATTTTCACCGCGCGGTCTTCAAGACGAATCCGCTCGCGGGTC
Organism: Kluyvera sp.; assembly: GCA_051656825.1. Classification (GTDB taxonomy): domain Bacteria; phylum Pseudomonadota; class Gammaproteobacteria; order Enterobacterales; family Enterobacteriaceae; genus Kluyvera. The sequence continues at coordinate 2,835 of JBOFJM010000776.1, read as the reverse complement.
AACGTGACGATACGGGTTTTCGCCCCCTTACCGGCTGGGAGCACTTCCAGGCGCACTTTGCTGCCCTTCGGCCCTTTAATCAGCGCGACGACGTCATCAAGACGCCAGCCGATAACATCCACCATGGCTTTGCCAGACTGACCGACACCAACAATGCGATCACCAACGCTAATTGCCTTGCTTTTCGCCGCTGGGCCACCTGCCACCATCGAATTAATGACGGTATAGTCATCGTCCATTTGCAGCACCGCACCGATACCTTCCAGAGACAGGCTCATTTCGGTATTGAACTGTTCGGTGTTACGCGGGGAGAGATAGTTGGTGTGCGGATCAATTTCGCGAGCAAAAGAGGTCATTGCCAGCGAGAACACATCTTCACTATTGGTCTGCGCCAGGCGACGAATCGCGAATTTATAGCGTCGAGCCAGGGTGTCATGAATTTCTTTGTCGTCTTTGCCCGCCAGTTTCAGGCTAAGCTGATCGAATTTAACCTTAGCATCCCACAGAGCATTCAGCTCGGCCTGATCTTTTGGCCACGGCGCTTTGGTGCGGTCGAGGTTAAACGTATCATTGCCGGTAAAATTCATCGGGCGTTCAAGCACTTTCAGCGCATATTCGTAGCGTTCAAAGCGGCGTTTCTGCGCCAAATTGTAGAGATCGTAAAAGACGTCAAGCTTGCCCGAACGTAACTCATCGCCAATCTGCCCTTTTTTCGCTGAGAATTGCTCAACGTCGCCAGCCAACAGCACATTGTGGCTGTAGTCCAGCAGGTTCAGGTAGCGGTTGAAGATTTTAGCCGAAAAGGCCTGATCGAGATCGAACTGGCGGTAATGAGAACGGGTAAAGCGCGAGGTTACGCGCTCGCTCACCGTGGCGTGTTGCGTCTCTTCCTTTAAAACAGGAAGTTGATCAACACGGGTTATGTCTTCCACCGCTAAGGCTTGGCCTGTTAGTAACAACAAGCCAGCAAGCGCGGAGAGCCTAAAAAATGTGTTCATGCCTGGCTCGGCCTCCGTTTCAGAACACCAAGTGTTCTGCGCGTACAATCATTGACATACCAGAAGTAAGCTGAACGCGAACGCCGTCTTTGGTGATTTCCAAAATGGTTGCATCCATCGCGCTGTTGCCTGCTTTAACTTTCAGCGATTGACCAACGCTCAGCGCAGACAAATCGGATACCGGAGTATGCTTTTCTTCACGCACTTCACGTACGGCTTTCGCTGCTGGCTTCGCAGTAGCGGCACGTGGTTTACGCTCACGACGTGGCGCATCTCCTTGTTCGCCCGCAGCAGCAGCCGCTTCGCGTTTTTTAGCCTGCTGTTCAGCGCGCTGCGCTTGAACACGGGCTTTGGCTTCTTCAAGCTGCTGACGCGCGTGCGCCACGTGCTGCTCATCCAGTTCACCGCAAGGATTACCGTCGAGATCGACACGTACTGCACCTGGTTTGATACCGTACAGGTAGCGCCAGCTTGAAGTATAAAGACGTAATGCGGAACGCAGTTGAGTTTTGCTGAGGTTCATTTCCCCTTCAACACGCTCGACGAGATCCTGAAAAATACCGACTTTCAGGGGGCGAGCCTCACCTTCCGCGCTAAAGCACTGCGGAAAACGTTCGGCCAGAAATGCGATAACTTCTTTACTGCTGTTCAACTTAGGTTGATTTTCCATGAAATTTCCTGATTACAACGGACGTAGCCAACAAGCCGAAGGCATGAACAGGCGACATTATAATGACGCCATCGCTAAATGCTACGTTATCCGTTGATTATCCTGCGACGGTTGCAAAGAATTTTTGATAATCGGTGGCTTCAAGCACTTTTTGAAGGTGCACGACCAGTTCAGTTAAGCCCTGTTCGTCTTCTTCGCTAAAGCGCGAGAACACCGTGCTGTCGATATCCAACACACCAATAACCTGATTATTGACCTGCAATGGCAGGACAATTTCTGAATTACTGGCAGCATCGCAGGCGATATGACCATCAAATGCATGAACATCTTCAACGCGCTGTACGCGATTTTGCGCAACAGCAGTACCGCAGACGCCACGACCAACCGGGATACGCACGCAGGCAATTTTGCCCTGGAACGGCCCCAGAACCAGCGTATCGCCTTCCAACAGATAAAAACCGGCCCAGTTCACATCAGACAGGCGCTCGTATAACAGCGCGCTGGTATTAGAAATTACCGCTAAAAAACTTGTTTCACCTGCCATCAATGCCTGAAAATCACGGTTAAGATCCGTGTAAAACTCTGTTTTGGTCATTATTCAATCACTATTGTTTACAATGTTACTGATACGTTACTTCCTCTAGCGCCTTATAAAATACGCATTAAGTGCGCTCATGCTCAAGATGAATCCGTACTTAGGTTAAGATAGAGTTATACATTCATTTATCAATGTAATAAATGGCACTTAAAACATCACATATAACGCCGACGAAAAAAATACGCATTCAGACCGTTAGCACACCGTTGCCAGGGGCACATTATCAACGTTGCCCCCAGTGCGATATGCTTTTTCGGTTACCGGTCGTAAAATCATCGCAGTGCGCTTACTGCCCTCGCTGCAACGCCAAAGTGCGTGATGGCCGCGATTGGTCATTAACGCGCCTGGGCGCAATGGCAATCGCCATGTTACTGCTTATGCCTTTCGCCTGGAGCGAGCCGTTGCTACGCCTGCACCTGCTTGGGGTGCGTATTGATGCTGATCTGTTACAGGGTATCTGGCAGATGACCGATCGTGGCGACCCCATCACCGCAGCCATGGTCTTCTTCTGCACCGTCGCCGCACCTGCGGTACTGGTGATAGCTATCGCCTATCTGTGGCTAGGAAAC
>JBOFJM010000775.1:0-9792 GCA_051656825.1 Kluyvera sp. | reverse complement strand
GCCATCGCAAAACGAGGGCAGATAAATTTGGTAGCAGGTGCTCGTCTGCCACCAGGATTGATTGCTCACCGCTACGTTCCTTATTTCAGTGATAACGACATGCCCTGAAGGAAATATCGACGGAATAGAATAAATAGCGCGACGACCGGCAGCATCTGCACCACCGCGCCCGCCATGACAGGGCCTAAATAAACGCCATACGATTTACTGAACGTCGCCAACAGCACCGAAAACGGCATTTTGTCGATATCGCGCATCACAATCAGCGGCCAGAGGAAGTTGTCCCAGGAGCTGGAAAAAGTGAACAGCGCGACAATCGCCAAAATCGATTTGTTCAGCGGCATCATGACGTGGCGCAAAATGCCCCACAGGTTGGCGTGATCCAAGCGTGCAGCGTACAGATAGTCATTCGGCGTGCCTTTAAAACTCTGTGACACCATGAAAATTCCCCATGCGCTCATGGCGTAAGGCAGGATCATGGCGCTGTAACCATTAATCAGCCCCAGCTCTCGCATCAGTACAAACTGCGGGATGATGAACATAAAAACAGGAAAAACCATCTGTACAATCAACAGATTGCGAAACGCGTTCTTCCCGCGAAACTCTGTTTTTGCCAGCGCATACCCCACCAGCATGGATGTCACGGTCACGCAGGCGGTGATCGTTATCGAGACAAACAGCGAGTTAAGTAAGGTACGCAGAAACGGTTTATCCGCACGGTTGCTGTTATCAAAAAGGAAGGTGTAATTTTCTAGCGTCAGCGGGCCAGAAAATAAGCTGCTGGTGTAGATTTGTGCCGTCGGTTTAAACGACGAAATCACCATCCAAATAAATGGATAGAGCCAACTGAGGGCCAGCAAAAACATTACCGCATGTATTAACAGGCCCGGTAGCGTGAGTTTTTTCATTCACACAATCTCGATATTTTTTTCAAACAGTTTGCGGAAAACCCAAATCACCAGAAAACTGCATCCGGCAACAATAATCGACATCGCTGCCGCCCACGTCGGTTTCATATTCTGAAAAGCGGCTTCATACATCACCACCATCGGGCTGGTTGTGCTGGTCAGCGGCCCGCCGCCGGTAATTAAATAGGGTTCGGTGAAAATACTGAATGCCACAGTAATCGCCAGCACCATAACCATCACAATTTGCGGGTTCATCATCGGTAATGTAATCGCCCAGCCTTGTTTAAAGCGCGGTGTTTTATCCAAAATAGCCGCGCTATAAATATCATGAGGAATAGCCTGCATCCCCGAATAAAGAATCAGGCCGTAATAACCGACAAATTTCCAGGTAACAATAAGGGCAATCGATAACATAGCGCAGTCAGGGTTGGTAAACCAGGGAACGGAAATACCCAGCATATCGCGCAAGAATTGATTAACCGGGCCATATTCACTAAACAACTTTGAAAATACGATGGAATAGGCCACGCCTGAGGAGATATTCGCTAACAGAAAACTCAGGGCAATAAAACTTTTGCCATATTTAATTTTCCGTAGCCCCGCAGCAAACAGTAATGAGGCAGCAAATACAATCGGTATATACCACATCAGGAAGCGACAGATATTCCACATTGATGTCCAGAACAACCTATCATTCAGAACACCAATTAGATTTTGCAGCCCCGAAAAACGGGGCGTGCCAATAAATTGCCACTGTGTCACGCTAAGCACCATCAGCCATGCCAGTGGATAAAACCAGAACAGCAATGAGTAGCCTATCCACGTGGAGGCCAATAGGCCTCCGGTGCGGGAATCATATCCAGCCATTCTTCCCCCTTATTTCGCCAGCAGGGTGTTAATTTCTTGCTGGGATTGTTCAAGTGTTTTAGCTGGGGGTTCATTGTTAAAGATGACCCGTTCAAGCATCTGCGTCATGCTGCGCTGCACCTCTGTGGTCTGCGTGGTAGCCACCGGAGGAAGCGCAACATCCACATACGAGGCGATATCCTTCTCTAACGGATTCTGCTCAAAGTACTGGGTAAACACTGGGTTGCTCATCAGATCCACACGAGCCGGCGGCATCCCAGTTATCTCTAACCAACTGCGATCGTGCTCCGCATCGTTAAATACCCATTGTATAAACGCCCAGGACTGGGTTTTATGTTTGCTGGAGCGAAACATCACCATCCCTTTGCTATCGCCAAACGTATAGGGATGTGCCACGCCGTTTTCTGTCAGCATCGGGCCGATTTGAATGGTTTTCAGCACATCAGGATACTGTTTACGGTAACGCGCGAGATCCCACGGGCCACGCGCGGATGCCAGCACCTGTCCGGCCGCCAGCGGGTCGTCAGCCGAAGTGAAATCGTAGCTGCTCCACTTGTTGCTAAAGACTTTCCCCATAAACGTCAGCACCGCTTGCCCATCCGGGTTATTGAACTGCGCCTTACCCTCTGAAATATAAGGTTTGCCCTGGCTCTGCGCGGAGTACAGCGGGATGAAATCAAACCAACGTTCCCACCAGTTTTTACCGGCGGTCAGTTGCATGACATAGCCGTTATTATCCGCCGCCCGACGCTCTGCCAGTTGGTATAATTCGTCATAGCGAGTGGGCACATGATCAAAGCCGTATTGCTTCAGTAAATCCCCCCGCCACCACCAGACGATCGGGTTAATATAAATCGGCAGTACGTTTTGCTGGCCGTTTAATTTCCAGGCAGAAATAATCGAAGCCATTTGGCGATTTTGAATTAACGCATCAAAGCCCGGCATTTTAGATAAATCTTCAATCTGCCCCACATCGACAAGCTGGTTAGCAAAACCGATAAATATATTACTGGAGATATCCGGTTCCGTTCCCGAAGCTAACGCATTCATAATAGCTTCTTCGGAACTATTGGCAGCAGGAATAGTGGTAAATTCAACGGGAGTGTGGGATGGGTCTTTATTCCATTCCGTAACCATTTTATTCCAGAATGCTTCTTCATTTTCATTCGGCGCGACCCATAATTTTATCGGTGTTTTCGCGCTATCTTGCTCATCTTTTTTATCATCTGGCCCACAGCCCGATATGCATAGACTTAGTAATATCGACGCCGTTAATTTAGCAACCGCTGCAACTTTCACTATATATCTCCCTAACTCTCAATAAGTGTTATTGGCTTACCGCTACCCTGCTTTGAATGGAGCGTAAGCTAACATTCATTTTTTATGTTTAACGTTAAACCAATCACAAAACAATTTTTGTTTAACGATAAACTTAGCCGCCACTCACGAATAAATTAAAACTCAAATATATAAATACTGTGAATATGAAAGAAGAAAATAAAAACCCTGAAGAATATAAAGAGCCAAGCACGAGCAGAATTACAATAAAATCATTGGCGAAAGAAATGGGTATTTCCCACACTACGATTTCAAACGTATGGAATAACCCTGAAAAGCTTTCCGTGGAACTACGCGAGCGGATTTTACGCTATGCCGAAAAGTCGGCTTTCAGGGGCCGGATAAGCTCGCCAGAGCCCTGCGTACCGGCAAGTCCGACACTATTGGCGTGATTTTTAACGACTCGATGAGCTATGTGTTTATCGACCCGCATGACATCAAACTGATGCGCGGGATTGCGGTTCGCTGCGAACAGCAAAATATCAACCTGGTGCTGATTCCTTTGCAGAAAGGGGCATCCAGTAAAACGCCATCGCTCACGACGCTGGTTGATGGCTACATTCTGAATGCCACCCATAATAATGCGGCGATCATCCAACAGACGCTGGCACGCCACCTGCCCGTCGTCACGCTCGATTTCCAGTTGCCGCAGTACAGCAGTGTCTCGATAGATAACGCCAGCGCGATGCGCGATATCACTACCTATCTGATTCAAAAAGGGCATCGCCGGTTTGGAATTATCGCGTTCTCGTCAAGCCCAGGGGTGTACGGAGAGCGCCATCTGGCGCAAGCCATCAGCGGCGATAACACCTTAATGCTGACGCGTGTAAACGCCTGCCGCGAGGTCTTTCGCCAGCACGAAATCCCCCTTTCCGACAGTTGGTTATACGAGGCTCATCACGATGAACAGCATGGCGAACAGGCCGCAGAGGCGCTGTTAACGGCTCATCCAGATATCACGGCATTGATTTGCTTATCAGACCGTTTCGCTATCGGCGCGGTGAATTATTGCCAGCGAAATAACCTCGCCATTCCGCAGCGCGTTGCCATTACCGGTTTCGACAATATGACGCGCGTCGTTAACGGACTCGGGCTGACCACCATCGCCCAGGATGCCGAACGCAAAGGCGAGATAGCCGTTGAATTACTCCTGAAAAACGGGCCCATCACCCACTATGCGCTGGAATATCAGCTCATCATGCGGGAAACGGCCTGAGTGCACATTGCTTAACAGAAGAGTGGATTATGGATGAACTGACCTGTTTTAAAGCCTATGACATTCGTGGTGAAGTTGGCCTCGACCTCACGACAGAAATCGCCTTTCGTATTGGCAGAGCTTATGCCACATGGTTGCAGCCGCGCCGTGTGGTTGTGGGAGCCGATAATCGCTTAAGCTCGGAGTCGTTGAAAGCGGCGTTGATTGAAGGGCTAATCGCCAGCGGCGCAGACGTGATAGATATCGGCCAATCCGGCACTGAAGAGATCTATTTCGCCACCCGCCATCTGCGAGCTGATGGCGGGATTCAGGTCACTGCCAGCCATAATCCCGCGCACTACAACGGCATGAAACTGGTGCGTGAAGAAGCGCGCCCCATCAGCAACGACAACGGCTTGCTGGAGATAAAAGCGCTGGCGGAACACAACCGCTTTGCGCCCGCCCTTCGTCGCGGCAGCCTGACGTCTTACAACAACCGCCCCGACTGGGTTAATTGCCTGCTGCATTTTATTGATCACCCTGTTATGCGCCCGCTGCGCATCGTCACCAATGCCGGACACGGAACCGCTGGCCCGGCACTGGATGCACTGGATGAAGGCTTGCAGCGCCTCGGCGTGGCGGTAGAGTTTATCCGTCTGCACCATCAGCCGGACGGCCATTTTCCGGCCGGTGTGCCGAACCCGATGCTGATAGATAACCGGCTGGCGACTCAACAAGCTGTGATTGCGCACCGCGCCGATTTCGGGATTGCCTGGGATGGCGATTTTGACCGCTGCTTTTTCTTTGACGAGCGCGGCGAATTTATCGAAAGTTATTATCTGGTTGGCTTATTTGCCCACTACTTTTTGCAGCGTGCTCCTGCCAGCCCACCGGCATTCGCGAAGGCGACAAAATGTTCGTCGCCATTCGCCCGGAGCATGTGCAATATCAGCAGCCGGGCGACTTTAGCCTGAAAGGGCAAACCCGGCTGTGCGAGCTTCAGGGCGATTCTACGCTGGTCTGGCTGGATGTCGCCGGGCACTCCGTATGCCTGAAATCATTCCAGCAACTCAGCTTTGCCGCTCAAAGCCCATTGGCCATAACCCTACAAGAATCTCATCTTCATCTCTTTGATTCTTTGGGTAAACGCGTGATATTCGCCGACCAGGTAGCCTAACCATCGCCCCCGTATCTGGGGGCGTTATTTGAATCTCATCACAATCATCGCATTTCCCTTTTGCTCGCCGACGGCTAAATTAGTAACTCATCCGACCACATAACAATAATTTCACATACTGGACATCCTTATGAGCTATCCGTCGCTGTTCGCCCCGCTCAATCTGGGTTTTACCGAGCTTAAAAACCGTGTGCTGATGGGTTCGATGCATACTGGGCTGGAGGAGTATCCCGATGGCGCGGAGCGTCTGGCGGCGTTCTACGCCGAGAGGGCGCGCCAAGGCGTAGCGCTTATCGTCAGCGGCGGTATCGCGCCAGCACCGTCCGGCGTAGGAATGGAAGGCGGCGCGGTATTAAATGACGTTAGCCAACTGCCGCACCACCGCACCATCACCGATGCGGTACATCAGGAGGGCGGCAAAATCGCACTCCAGATCCTGCACACTGGGCGCTATAGCTACCAACCGCAGCTGGTGGCGCCGTCGGCAATTCAGGCGCCCATCAACCGTTTTACGCCACATGCGCTGTCGCACGATGAAATTGTGACGCTGATTGATGATTTCGCCCGCTGCGCGCAGCTCGCGCGTGAAGCAGGCTATGACGGTGTGGAAGTGATGGGGTCGGAAGGCTATTTGATTAACGAGTTTCTCGCCGCTCGCACCAACCAGCGCGACGACCAGTGGGGCGGTTCATACGCCAACCGGATGCGTTTCGCCGTGGAAGTGGTTCGCGCGGTACGCCAGCGTGTCGGCCTCGATTTTATTATTATCTATCGCCTGTCGATGCTCGATCTTGTTGATAATGGCGGCACATTTGATGAAACCGTCCAGCTCGCACAGGCTATCGAAGCGGCGGGAGCGACGATTATCAACACCGGCATCGGCTGGCACGAGGCGCGCATTCCCACCATCGCAACGCCAGTACCGCGCGGGGCGTTTAGCTGGGTGACGCGCAAGCTAAAGGGCCATGTCACTATCCCACTCGTCACCACCAATCGGATCAACTCGCCGCAGGTGGCAGATGACATTCTGGCGCGCGGCGATGCCGATATGGTGTCGATGGCGCGCCCCTTCCTCGCCGACGCCGAGCTGCTATCGAAAGCGCAGTCCGGTCGATCGGATGAGATCAACACCTGCATTGGCTGCAACCAGGCCTGTTTGGATCAGATCTTCGTGGGCAAAATGACCTCTTGTCTGGTCAACCCTCGTGCGTGCCATGAAACCAAAATGCCTATCACCCCAGCAGTACTGCGCAAACATTTGGCCGTGGTGGGCGCAGGCCCGGCGGGGCTGGCTTTTGCCATTAATGCTGCTGCACGCGGCCACAGCGTGACGCTGTTTGATGCGAATGCGGAGATAGGCGGTCAGTTTAATATCGCCAAACAGATCCCCGGCAAAGAGGAGTTTTACGAAACCTTGCGCTACTATCGCCGCATGATAGAGGTCACTGGCGTGGGTTTGCAGCTTAACCGGTGGGTTAACGCGGAGGATCTGCTCGTGTTTGACGAGGTGATCCTCGCCAGCGGTATTGCCCCGCGTAAGCCGCCGATCGACGGTATCGATCATCCGAAAGTATTGACCTATCTTGATGTCCTGCGCGATAAAGCGCCGGTCGGCCAGCGGGTCGCCATTATCGGCTGCGGCGGGATCGGCTTTGATACCGCGATGTATCTTAGCCAGCCAGGCAGCGCCACCAGCCAGAATATCGCCGAATTCTGCATTGAGTGGGGCATCGATACCAGCCTGCAACAGGCGGGCGGCCTGCGACCGGAAGGCCCGCACCTGCCGCGTAGTCCACGGCAAATCGTGATGTTACAGCGCAAAGCCAGCAAACCCGGCGAAGGATTGGGGAAAACCACCGGCTGGATCCACCGCACCACCCTGCTGTCGCGCGGCGTGAAGATGATCCCTGCCGTCAGCTATCGCTACATTGACGATGAAGGGCTGCATGTAGAAATCAACGGCGAAGCGCAAACGCTGGCGGTCGATAACGTGATCATCTGCGCCGGACAAGATCCGAAGCGGGATCTCGCCCTGCCGCTACAGCAGGCAGGTAAAACCGTGCATTTGATTGGCGGTTGCGATGTCGCCCAAGAGTTAGATGCCCGCCGCGCGATTGCGCAAGGCACTCGCCTGGCGCTGGGGATTTAAGCAGAATCTAATTCAATCAATAAATAGCGCTGGTGAAATACCAAATCGAGCAGCGAGCTTTTTGGCATGATCCAGCATCAGTTTCCGTTGCCCGCTTAATACCCGCGATACCATTGATTTGCTGCCAATTTCTGGCAAATCAGACAGCGTTAATCCGTGTTGGCTCATCAGAATACGAATAACGGATACCCCCGCAGGCATTGCCTCAAGTTGGGCATTAAATTCAGCAAACTCTGGCGAAGAGTGCTCCCAGGCACTGATTTTGGCGCACACCAGATCCAATAACGGGTTATCAGGATCGTTAAGCAGTAGATGATCGATAAATGTCAGCGCTTGTGCGTACTGATCTTCATTTTGAATACCAGCCAGAAAAGGAGCCGCTGCCGTCAACTTTTCGCCCGCCTCCAGGATATCGGAAATTATCATGCTTTTTTCCCCTTAGTACGGTAACCAGCGGTAAAACTATCGTATTCCTTGTGGGTGAATACGTGCCGAATGTAACACTTCTGCGCCTCAAAGAAGATCAATGCCACGACGCGTAACTCATGGTGTCCAATATCGATAACATAGTGCTTATCAAGGTATTTAAAATTATCCAGAGAGGGAAATATCGCCTTCAAAACGTCAGGTGTTCTGAAGTAGCCCTTTGAAATCACATTCCCTAAAGCCAATAATTCCGTTCTATGCTGTGGAAATTTTTCAGCCGCATCCTTCAATGTTTTCAGTGTAATCAGGTGCATTCTTCATCACGTCCGTTGACAAATTGGCAATATCATAACACGGGTTGCCAATTTGGCAACGCAGGTTCAGCGTAAGTCAGCCCGACATTACGCCAGAAATAATCCAGCACAACGGAGAATCGCGTTTAAGGATGGGGAAAGTGTGGAGTTTGCGAGTATGGTTCCAAAGCCTTGCCGGATAGGCATCCGGCGGCTTTGTTGCCCGATGGCGCGACGCACATCGGGCCTACGGTCAGTTAGCGACGACGGCCTAACTTCACCGACTTCAGCACCACAAATTTATTATTGGTGGCGATGGTTTCGCAGTTACCGAAGATCTTCTTCAGTTTGTGGAAATAATCCAGGTGACGGTTCGCGACGATATACAGCTCGCCGTTAATTTTCAGGCAGCGGCGGGCATGGTGGAACATTTCCCATGCGATGTTATCGGTTAGCGCGTGCTTCTGATGGAACGGCGGATTACACAGCACCGCGTTGAAGCGGAACGGCTCAACGCCCGATAGCGCGTTGTTAATCATAAACTCGCAGCGATCCAACGCGTCAGGCAGGTTGGTTTCCACGTTCAAACGGCTGGAAGCCACAGCCATTGGCGATTCATCAACAAACACCACGCTCGCCTGCGGGTTTTTCTCCAGCAGGGTCAGGCCAATCACCCCGTTACCGCAGCCCAGATCGACAATCTCGCCTTCCAGGTTTTCCGGCAAGTGCTGCATAAAGAAACGCGCGCCGATATCCAGCCCAGTACGGGAAAAGACGTTGGCGTGGTTATGGATAGTCCAGTCAGTCCCTTCCAGTTTCCAGCTCAGGGTCAGCGACGTGTCAGCCAGTTCTGGCTTGCTGAATGTGCAGTTAATGAGGCGCGCTTTTTTCCACGCAAGCGTCGTGGTCGTTGGGCCAAGCACCTTTTCAAACAGTTCGAGAGTTGAAGTGTGGATATCACGCGCTTTCGCGCCAGCGATAATCCGCGTTTGCGGGGTAACGACTTCACGCAGCGCGCGCAGTTGTTGCTCCAGCAACGCCATAGTTTTTGGAATCTTAATCAGCACCACGCCCGGCGCTGACGGGTATTCGGCGGTGCTATCGAGAAATTTAACGCTGGATTCCGCAATATCGTTGTGACGCAGGTTTTCACGCGTCGCCAGCTCGCTTAAATACGAGTCGCCAATGCTGTAAGGCGTGTGCTCCGCCAGAGGACAGGCCAGCGCGCCGAAAGTGTCATTCAGGATAAGCACCGGGCCGCTAATTTCGGTATCGTCCAGCTGTTGCAGCAGATATTCATCTGCCGCTTCCCACGCCAGCAGCGGGTTAACGTCGTCCGTTTCCGGGAAACGTTTTAGTGACAGCGAACGGAAACCGTTGTCTATGTGGCTCATCGGCCCTCCTGAATGGTAAAATTTCGGCGTGATCCCTGAAAAGGG
>JBOFJM010000774.1:0-3321 GCA_051656825.1 Kluyvera sp. | reverse complement strand
GATCCCGACGCGCCAACCGGTTCCGGCTGGTGGCACTGGATTGTCGCTAATATCCCGGCAGATATTCGAGAACTGCCCACTGGCGCAGGTTCTGGGCTGGTAGGTTTACCGGCCAGCGCGCTTCAAACCCGCACCGACTTTGGTAAAGCGGGCTACGGTGGCGCAGCGCCGCCGAAAGGCGAGACTCACCGTTATATCTTCACCGTACATGCGCTCGACGTGGACAAAATCGACGTTGATGAAGGCGCTAGCGGGGCGATGGTCGGTTTTAACGTCCATTTCCACAGCCTCGGCAGCGCGTCAATCACAGCGCTGTTTAGCTAATTCGCCACACGCAGTATCTGCCCTGCCGGGGAAACCTCGCAGGGCTTTTTTATGTAATTTTCTGACGAAAAACCAACAGACAGGAAGGCAAACAAGACGAGCTACGGCGAAGGGAAATTTATCTTGTGAAGATAGTCACAGTTTAAAAACAAACAGGCCAACGACAAAGGTGATTTAAATCACAAAAAATTCGCGAATAACGGCGGTATTTTAACTTTGTAGCCGACTTTCAGTGCATATATGTGACAAGCATCACCAAAAACAGCCTTTGAGTGGGAGTTGTATGGTGACGTTAATCACAAAGAGCCCTCGAGTACGCGAGATGAAAACGGCGTGATAGAGTCGATTTTGCATACAGAACGACTGGATGGTTTTTGGCGAAACCACCGCAACTATTACGACGCGCAGCATCTTTACCGCGCACCACGAGGGGTCTTTTATGTTATCACCAGATATCAAGGTCAAGATACAGAATTTTGGCCGTTTCCTCAGCAATATGGTGATGCCCAATATTGGCGCATTCATCGCCTGGGGCTTAATTACCGCGTTATTTATTCCCACCGGTTGGCTGCCTAATGAAACGTTAGCCAAACTTGTTGGCCCGATGATCACTTACCTGTTGCCGCTGCTAATCGGTTATACCGGTGGCCGTCTTATTGGCGGCGAGCGCGGCGGTGTTGTGGGCGCTATCACTACCATGGGTGTTATCGTCGGCGCGGATATGCCGATGTTTATGGGTTCAATGATTGCAGGCCCGCTGGGCGGCTGGGCCATTAAGCGGTTCGACCGCTGGGTCGATGGCAAAATCAAAAGCGGTTTTGAGATGTTAGTAAATAACTTCTCCGCCGGGAGTATCGGGATGCTGCTGGCGATATTGGCCTTCATGGCCATCGGGCCGTTGGTTGAATTGCTGTCGAAAGCGCTGGCCTCGGGCGTCAACATTATGGTGCAAAATAACCTGCTGCCGTTGACCTCTATTTTTGTCGAACCGGCCAAAATCCTGTTCCTGAATAACGCCATTAACCACGGTATTTTCTCCCCGCTGGGTATTCAACAGGCAACAGAAACGGGCAAATCTATTTTCTTCCTGATTGAAGCGAATCCAGGGCCAGGTTTGGGCGTGCTGTTAGCGTATATGATCTTTGGCAAAGGCAGCGCGAAGCAGTCTGCCAGCGGAGCGGCGATTATTCACTTCTTTGGCGGTATTCACGAGATCTATTTCCCATACGTGTTGATGAACCCGCGCTTAATTCTGGCGGTGATTCTGGGCGGTATGACCGGCGTATTTACGCTGACGCTGTTCAACGCAGGCCTGGTCTCCCCGGCGTCTCCTGGCTCTATTTTTGCCGTACTGCTAATGACGCCGAAAGCGTCGCTGATTGGCGTCGTGCTGTCTATTCTGGCCTCGACGCTGGTGTCGTTCCTCACCTCCGCCATGTTGCTGAAGCGCGTTCGCGTCGGCGATGAAGAGAGCAATGGTCTGGCCGAAGCCACCCGCCGGATGCAGAGCCTGAAACAGCAATCTAAATCCGGCGGCAGCGTTTCTGGCACACAGCCACAGCCTGCGGCATCTGCCACGCTCGATTTAGCGAAAGATCTGCATCATGTTCGCAAAATTATCGTCGCCTGCGATGCCGGTATGGGTTCCAGCGCTTTGGGGGCTGGCGTGCTGCGCAAGAAAGTGAAAGATGCCAATCTGACGCATATTTCTGTCACCAACTGCGCCATTAACAGCCTGCCGGAAGACGTTGATTTAGTCATCACCCATCAGGATTTAACCGAGCGGGCCATGCGTTTTGCTCCGCAAGCGATGCATATGTCGCTGAGCAACTTCCTCGATAGCGGGCTGTATACTGACTTAACCACCCGCTTACTGGCGGCCAAGCTGCCGTCCGCCGCCAACGATAGCCGACTGATTAATCAAACGATTATCGCCGCTAACGATGACGCGTTCACGCCAGCGGAGCGCGAAGAAAATCTATTTGAACTGAGTGCCGAAAACATCTTCCTCAACCTGCACGCCGATAACAAACAGCAGGCCATTCGTTTTGCCGGTGAAATGCTGGTGTCCGGCGGCTACGTTGAGCCGGACTATGTAGACGCTATGCTGGCGCGTGAAGCGCTAACCACCACCTATCTTGGAGAGTCCATCGCCGTACCTCACGGCACTGTAGAAGCTAAAGACCGCGTGCTGCGCACCGGGATTGTCATTTGCCAATACCCACAGGGTGTGCGATTCGGCGATGAGCCGGATGACATTGCCCGGCTGGTTATCGGCATTGCCGCCCGCAATAACGAGCACGTGCAGGTTATCGCCCGCTTAGCCAACGCGCTGGATGATAAAGACGTTATCGAACGTCTGACACAGACCACCAGCGTCCAGGAGATCTTGCAGCTTCTTTCTGGCGAGCAAGCGGCATAACACGAGGGTCTGACGCCCGTGGGCGTCAGGGCTGGGGCTATCCGCCCCACTTTTACAGCGACACTTTTCAAGGTAGACATTCATGAAAGCAATTCATTTTGGTGCAGGGAATATTGGTCGTGGTTTTATCGGCAAACTGTTGGCAGACGCGCAGGCGGAATTAACCTTTGCTGATGTTAACCAGCCGTTGGTCGATCAGCTTTCACATCAGCAGCGCTATCAGGTCAACGTCGTGGGCGAAAACGCGCGCATTGAGCAGGTCAATCGGGTCAGTGCGATTAACAGCAACAGCAGCGATGCCATTCAACAGATTGCCCAGGCTGATATCATCACCACCGCCGTTGGCCCGCAGGTGCTCGGCAAAATCGCCCATACGCTGGCGCAAGGTTTGATCACCCGCCATCACAGCGGAAATCATCAGCCGATGAATATTATTGCCTGTGAAAATATGGTGCGCGGCACGAGCCAGCTCAAGCAGCACGTTCTCCAGGCGCTGCCCGCAGAGCTTCATTCGTGGGTGGAAGAGCACATCGGTTTCGTCGATTCCGCAGTCGATCGCATTGTGCCTCCGGCCT
>JBOFJM010000773.1:0-6248 GCA_051656825.1 Kluyvera sp. | reverse complement strand
ACCTGACCCCATGCCGAACTCAGAAGTGAAACGCCGTAGCGCCGATGGTAGTGTGGGGTCTCCCCATGCGAGAGTAGGGAACTGCCAGACATCAATTAGTGAAAAAGCCCATCCGTCAGGATGGGCTTTTTTGCGTGTGTGGAACAAACTTAAAATCACTTATCCGCCCCGAATATATCCCTGTAGGCACTGATAAGTGTCGCGCCATCAGGCACAACTGCCGGATGGTGGCGTAAACGACTTATTCGGCCTACAACACAGTGCCACCAGGCTCCACCAGCGTACAAATTATCCAGATGGCGGAGTAGCCACCTTATCTGGTCTACACATAAATCTTACGATGGTGGTAATTAAGCCGCTTGGTAGGAAATATTTTAATTTAAGAAGAGGTTAAGCATCTGGCCGGAATAAGCCATTTGCTCTTAATCCTTAATTATCCGTAAGACAATCAAAGGCTGAAGGGAATGAAACGGAGTACTTACTTGCACATAAAAAGAAGGCCAGAGAAATAACTCCTCTGGCCGTTGGTTTATTTCGTCAGGGCAACGATACCCAGCGTCAGGCCAGCCAGCGCGGCGGCACCGCCTGCAATGGCTCCTGCTGTTTCCCAATTATCCTGAGTCGTGCCTTTCATGCAGGTATTGGTGTGAACTAAACGGCCCTGGTCGTCATACACCGGTACGCAAGGGGAGTCATGCGCACAGCCTGCAAGCAATGTTGCAAGCAGTGTCACCAGAATGAATTTTTTCATGATGTTGCCTCTAGATAATCCGTCTTATTACGGAAAAATATACCGCATTACGGAATGGCTCATCATACCACTCGTGACCCCGTATCCTGATAGGGGAAATAATCTCAATTTATGTGTTACGTAAATATCATGGAGAACGGTTCCTGATATCTGCTGAATCATGTAGAAATGATGCAGAGGAAAATAAGGAAGTAAACCTACGCACAGCATAATTGGCTCAAGACAAGATAATGCATTGAGTCTTAATGATTGTTTTTCTTATTATTAGCGTATAAAAAAAGGTGCCCGTAGGCACCTTCAGCATGGAACAACACTCAGTTACTCGATGTGGCGACCAAAACGACGTCTGACAACCACGAAGAAGACTGGCACGAAGAAGATTGCCAGCAATGTTGCTGTTATCATCCCACCCATAACACCGGTTCCTACAGCGTTCTGTGCGCCACTACCAGCACCACTGCTGATAACCAGAGGCATAACACCAAGAATAAAGGCTAATGAGGTCATCAGAATAGGTCGCAGGCGCATACGAGATGCTTCAAGCGTTGCTTCGATAATCCCTTTCCCTTCTTTATCCATCAGATCCTTCGCGAACTCGACGATCAAAATGGCGTTTTTCGCCGATAGACCGATCGTTGTCAGCAACCCAACCTGGAAATACACGTCATTGTTCAGCCCACGTAGTGAAGCCGCCAGCAGCGCGCCGACAACACCAAGCGGAACGACCAACATGACCGAGAATGGAATCGACCAACTCTCATACAGGGCGGCCAGACACAGGAAGACGACAATCAGTGAGATAGCGTAAAGTGCCGGAGCCTGGTTTCCTGATAAACGTTCCTGATAAGACATTCCTGTCCAGTCAAAACCGATCCCTGCCGGTAGTGTTCCAGCTAGTTGCTCCATTAACGCCATTGCTTCACCGGTGCTTTTTCCTGGTGCTGCCTCGCCAAGTATTTCCATTGAAGGTAAGCCGTTGTAGCGCTCCAGACGTGGTGAGCCATACATCCAACGAGAGGTGGTGAAGGCTGAGAATGGTACCATCTCACCGTTAGTGCTACGCACATACATATTGTTCACGTTGCTCGGCAGCATACGGAACTTCGCATCAGCCTGAACGTATACCTTCTTCACGCGACCATGATCGATAAAGTCGTTAACGTAGCTGCCGCCTAACGCCGCAGAGATCGTCTCATTTACATCCGATAACGAAACACCCAGTGCCTGTGCTTTCTCCTGATCGACATCAAGTTTAAATTGTGCGGTATCTTCCAGGCCATTTGGGCGTGCACGTACTATCTGATCGGGATGTTGCCGCACCATACCCAAAAGCTGATTACGTGCTCGTGTCAATTCCGTATGCCCTAGGTTTCCCTGGTCAACGAGCTGGAAGTCGAAACCGGTCGCAGTACCCAGCTCGATAATTGCAGGCATGTTGAATGGGAATACCATTGCGTCTTTAATTTGGCTGAATGCTATTGTGGCGCGTTTGATAACAGACTCTGCGCTATTTTCCTCACCCTTTCGCTCATCCCAGGGCTTCAGGCTGACGAACGCCACCCCGGCGTTTTGCCCCTGGCCACTAAAGCTGAAACCGTTGACGGTGAAGACACTCTTAACGTTAGCCTTCTCGTTATTTAAATAATACTGCGTCACAGCATCGAGAACTTTTTGTGTGCGCTCCTGCGTTGCCCCTGCGGGCAATTGGGCCATAGTCATAAACACACCCTGATCTTCTTCTGGTAAGAAGGACGTTGGCAGGCGTAAAAACAATACCGCCATACCCACGACAATTAGCAGATAGACAACCAGATAGCGCCCAGTGTTACGCAGAATACCGCTGACGCTCTTGGTATAGTGATCAGTGCTTGCATCAAAGCGAGTGTTAAACCAACCGAAGAAACCTTTCTTTTCATGATGTTCGGCAGAAACTGGTTTTAGCAGCGTAGCACAGAGCGCGGGCGTCAGAATTAATGCCACCAGTACCGACAGCGCCATAGCCGAAACGATAGTGATTGAGAACTGGCGATAAATAGCCCCGGTCGATCCGCCAAAGAAGGCCATTGGCACAAATACTGCCGATAGCACCATCGCAATGCCTACTAGCGCCCCCTGGATTTGCGACATCGACTTCTCGGTTGCTTCGGTAGGCGATAGCTTCTCCTCCGCCATAACACGCTCGACGTTTTCCACGACCACAATCGCATCATCGACCAATAGGCCTATCGCGAGCACCATACCAAACATGGTGAGTGTGTTAATTGAGTATCCAAACGTTGCCAGTACAGCAAAGGTTCCCAGCAGCACAACCGGCACTGCGATGGTCGGGATCAACGTCGCACGGATATTTTGTAGGAACAGATACATGACGAGGAAAACGAGAAGGATCGCTTCAAGCAGCGTTTTCACAACTTCATTAATAGAAAGCGTAACGAACGGGGTGGTGTCATAGGGATAAAGAACCTGCATCCCTTGCGGGAAAAACGGCTGTAGCCCTGCCAGTTTCGCTTTTATTGCGTTTGCGGTATCCAGGGCATTCGCACCTGTTGCAAGCTTAATACCTAAACCAGAAGCCGGTTTGCCATTGATTCGCGCTACCGTATTGTAGTTTTCACCTCCCAACTCAATACGAGCTACATCGCTCAAACGCACGATAGAACCATCGGTGTTTACGCGTAGCGTCACTCTGCCAAATTCAGTGGGATCTTTCAGGCGAGTTTGGGCAATGATCGAGGCGTTAAGCTGCTGGCCTTGCACTGACGGCGTGCCACCTAACTGACCTGCGGCAATCTGGTTGTTTTGTATTCTCAGTTGATTGATAACGTCAACTGGAGTCAGGCTGTATTTATTCAACAGATTATTATCGAGCCAAATACGCATAGCATACTGAGCACCAAACAGTTGGACATCGCCCACACCGTTGAGACGGCCGATGGGGTCTTTCACGTTTGACGCCACGTAGTCCGAAATATCATCCTGAGTTGTTTGTGGGTTATCGGAGACAAAACCAGCGACCATCAAGAAGCTACTGCTTGATTTCTCAACGCTTATCCCCTGTTGCTGCACTTCCTGCGGCAGTAATGGCGTTGCGAGTTGCAGTTTATTCTGCACTTGAACTTGGGCGATATCTGGGTCGGTGCCTGATTCAAAGGTCAGCGTAATGGTTACCGAGCCGGCAGAATCACTGGTAGAAGACATATACATCAGGTTGTCTATACCGTTCATATTCTGTTCGATAACCTGCGTTACCGTATCCTGCACGGTCTGCGCATCCGCCCCTGGATAGACGGCGGAAATAGCGACCGCAGGCGGCGCAATCGTTGGGTACTGGGCGATAGGCAGTTGTAAAATCGCAAGACCGCCCGCAATCATCATAATGATTGCCAGTACCCAGGCAAACACCGGTCGATGGATAAAAAATGTAGACATAAGATCGGTACCTTATTGCGCGGCTGGAGCAGCGGTATCTTCTTCAACCTTGACGGTTGCGCCTGGGGCTACTTTCTGTAGACCGCTGACGATGACTTTATCGCCCGCTTTTAATCCGCTACTGATAAGCCATTGATTGCCAATAGCCTGAACGGCAACAACGGGACGTGTTTCGACCTGGTTTTTATCGTTCACCAGCAGCACTGTGGCGTCGCCGCGTGGTGTACGGGTGAGGCTTTGTTGTGGAACTAGCATGGCACTAGGGTTAACGCCCTCATCAATACGCGCGCGGACAAACATCCCTGGCAGTAATGTGTGCTGTGGGTTGGGGAAAATCGCCCGCAGCGTGATGGAGCTTGTGCTCTCATCAACAGTGACATCAGAGAATTGCAGTGAGCCTTTCTGCGCATAGATCTGGCCGTCTTCCATTACCAGTTGTACGCTTTTGGCCTCGCCACCTTGCTGTAAACTCTCTTGTTGCAGGCGCATAAAGTCACTGCTGGATTGGGTAACATCGACGTAGATAGGGTCAAGTTGTTGCACCGTTGCCATCGCATTTGACTGGCCATTAGTGACCAGCGCGCCTTCGGTTACATTGGTTTTGCCAATACGTCCGCCTATTGGCGAGGTCACTTTGGTATAGGCAAGATTAATGCGCGCGCTCTCGACAGCGGCTTTGGCCGCGATAACGTCGGCATCGGCCTGGCGAGCAGTTGCGACCGCCTGGTCATAGTCTTGCTGGCTAATGTATTTTGTGCCCAGCAGTGGCACATAGCGTTTCACCGTTAAGTGAGCGATAGAGGCTGCCGCTTCGGCTTTCGACTGGTCGCCTTTGGCGCTGTTATAGGCTGCCTGGTAGGTCGCTGGGTCGATTTGGTATAGTGACTGCCCAGCCTGGACATCACTGCCTTCGACAAAATTCCGTTTAAGAATGATGCCGCTGACCTGTGGGCGAACCTCTGCGACGCGAAATGCAGAAGTGCGTCCCGGTAGTTCAGTGGTTATCGACAATGGCGCATTGCTGACCACATGAACAGTAACCTGAGGCGTGGGGGCATGTGCTTGCTGACCTCCTGAATTATCGCAACCATTCAATAATGTCGCAGAGATGATTAAGCCGGATAAAAGTGTAACTCTGGCATGACTCGTCATTGTTGTTCCTTGTAGATTTATAGCCAGATATCGCTCTCTACTAGTGTAAGAAGAGAGAAATGAAAAGCGGTTTGTTATCCTACAAACAAATATCAATGGATGTAAGGGGGGCTTATTTTTAGATGCTCATCAATGGCACGGAAAAGCAAAAAAACAAGGTTGCTGCATTTGATGTTGAGGGTGTTTTTTATTTAAATTGATTGCGTGAATATAAATGTGAAATACATTTAAATTTTGGATTATTTAATTTTTAAGCACCGTCTGTCTTTTGGGTGAGCAGAAAGTATGTAGAATGATAGATTGAATAGAATTGTACATTTTTAATCACCGACATCTTTACGACAAGCGATATCCAATATGGCAAGAAGGACGAAAGAAGACGCGCTTAAGACTCGTCAGCAACTGCTAGACTCCGCGATTGAGCTGTTTGCGTCGCGTGGGGTGGGAAGCACCACATTGACTGATATTGCTGATGCTGCAGGGGTGACCCGTGGTGCGGTTTATTGGCATTTCACCAGCAAAAGTGAATTATTTAATGCGATATGGCAGGAGCAATTGCCGCTTAGTGATTTAATTCATCATCAATTGATTGCGATAGCGACAGGAAATCCGCTTGTTGACTTGAGAAATAGATATGTTGTCGGCTTGCAATATATTGCGAAAAACCCACGACAGCATTCACTGATGCAAATCCTATATCATAAGTGTGAATTTAATAGCGATATGATGTCTGAATGTGAAATTAGGAAAAAAATAGGATTTAACTATGATTTCGTGCGAGGCATATTACAGCTATGTATCTGTAATCAAATACTCCCCGCAGAAACTAATATCGAAATTATACTGATTGTATTGTATAGCGCATTTAGCGGGATCATTAAAAACTGGTTGATGGAACCTCAGCTATTTGATCTCT
>JBOFJM010000772.1:0-4187 GCA_051656825.1 Kluyvera sp. | reverse complement strand
AGCAGGTGAAACACATCGCCCTGCTGGAAGCGTTAAACAAGAAGGGCGATTTCAGCTACTTCGGGCGTAAAGACGAGTCCACCGAGAAGTTCTACAACGGTGATTGCGCCATTACGACGGCGTCTTCTGGTTCGCTGGCGGATATCCGCCACTACGCCAAATTCAACTACGGCGTAGGCATGATGCCTTACGATGGCGACGTGAAAGGCGCGCCGCAGAACGCCATTATCGGCGGCGCGAGCCTGTGGGTGATGCAGGGCAAAGACAAAGACACCTACACCGGCGTGGCGAAGTTCCTTGACTTCCTGGCGAAACCGGAAATTGCTGCCGAATGGCATCAGAAAACCGGCTATCTGCCTATCACCACCGCCGCGTACAACCTGACTCGCGAACAGGGCTTCTATGACAAAAATCCCGGCGCGGATATTGCGACCCGTCAGATGCTGAACAAGCCGCCGTTGCCGTTCACCAAAGGCCTGCGTCTGGGCAACATGCCGCAGATTCGTACCATCGTGGATGAGGAACTGGAAAGCGTATGGACTGGGAAGAAAACGCCACAACAGGCGCTGGATTCTGCGGTAGAGCGCGGCAACCAACTGCTGCGCCGCTTTGAGCAATCGACGAAATCTTAATGTTTTCATGCCGGATGGCGCTGCGCTTATCCGGCCTACGAAATGCACCATGTCGTTTTTGTAGGCCGGGTAAGGCGTAGCCGCCACCGGGCGTTTTCTGGAAAAGAGTCCCGCTATGTCATCATCCCGTCCGGTATTCCGTTCGCGCTGGCTGCCCTATTTGCTGGTCGCCCCGCAGCTGATTATCACCGTTATCTTTTTCATCTGGCCTGCGGGCGAGGCGCTGTGGTATTCACTGCAAAGCGTCGATCCTTTCGGGCTTTCCAGCCAATTTGTTGGCCTGGACAACTTTGTCGCGCTGTTCCACGACAGCTACTACCTCGACTCTTTCTGGACGACGATGAAATTCAGTGCGTTGGTCACGGGAAGCGGCCTGCTGGTGTCGCTGTTTTTTGCCGCTCTGGTGGATTACGTGGTGCGCGGTAGTCGGTTATATCAAACGCTGATGCTGCTGCCCTACGCCGTTGCGCCTGCTGTCGCGGCGGTATTGTGGATTTTCCTGTTTAACCCTGGCCGTGGGTTAATTACCCATTTCCTCGGCGAGTTTGGCTATGACTGGAACCACGCACAAAACAGCGGCCAGGCGATGTTTTTGGTGGTGTTTGCCTCGGTCTGGAAGCAGATAAGCTACAACTTCCTGTTCTTCTTTGCTGCGTTGCAGTCGATTCCTCGCTCGCTGGTTGAGGCGGCGGCGATTGATGGCGCAGGCCCAGTTCGCCGTTTCTTTAAGCTGGCGCTACCGCTGATTGCGCCGGTCAGTTTCTTCCTGCTGGTGGTGAACCTGGTGTACGCCTTCTTCGACACCTTCCCGGTGATTGATGCCGCTACCGCCGGTGGGCCGGTACAGGCGACGACCACGCTGATTTATAAAATCTACCGCGAAGGCTTTGCCGGGTTGGATCTCTCCGCTTCCGCCGCGCAGTCAGTGGTGCTGATGTTCCTCGTCATCATTCTGACGGTGGTGCAGTTCCGCTATGTGGAAAGTAAGGTGCGTTACCAATGATTGAGAACCGTCGCGGGCTGACGATATTCAGCCACACCATGCTGATCCTCGGCATTATGGTGATCCTTTTTCCGCTGTACGTCGCGTTTACGGCGGCAACGCTGGATAACAAAGCGGTGTTTGAAACACCGATGACGCTCATTCCTGGCACTCATCTGCTGGAGAACATGAAGGCGATTTGGGTTAACGGCGTGGGCGCGAACAGTGCGCCGTTCTGGCTGATGATGCTCAACAGCTTCATCATGGCGCTGGGCATTACGGTGGGCAAAATTGCGGTGTCGATGCTGTCGGCGTTCGCGATTGTCTGGTTCCGTTTCCCGCTGCGTAATCTGTTCTTCTGGATGATATTTATCACTCTCATGCTGCCGGTTGAAGTGCGTATCTTCCCGACGGTGGAAGTGATAGCCAACCTGAAAATGCTCGACAGCTATGCCGGTTTAACCCTGCCGCTGATGGCTTCGGCAACGGCGACCTTTCTGTTTCGCCAGTTCTTTATGACCTTACCGGATGAACTGGTTGAAGCCGCGCGTATTGACGGCGCATCGCCGATGCGCTTTTTCCGCGACATCGTGCTGCCGCTGTCCAAAACCAATCTGGCGGCGCTGTTCGTTATCACCTTTATCTACGGCTGGAACCAGTATCTGTGGCCGCTGTTGATTATTACCGACGTTAACCTGGGCACGGCTGTGGCAGGTATTAAAGGCATGATTGCCACCGGAGAAGGCACGACGCAGTGGAACCAGGTGATGGCGGCGATACTGCTGACCCTGATCCCGCCGGTAGTTATCGTTTTAGCCATGCAGCGCGCGTTCGTGCGTGGTTTAGTGGATAGTGAGAAATAAAATGGCAGGTTTGAAATTACAGGCAGTCACGAAAAGCTGGGATGGAAAAAACCAGGTGATTCAACCGCTGACGCTCGATGTCGCGGACGGTGAATTTATTGTGATGGTGGGGCCATCGGGCTGCGGTAAATCTACGCTGCTGCGCATGGTAGCTGGGCTTGAGCGAGTCACCAGCGGCGATATCTGGATTGACCGCCAGCGCGTGACGGAAATGGAGCCGAAAGATCGCGGTATCGCAATGGTGTTCCAGAACTACGCGCTCTACCCGCACATGAGCGTGGAAGAAAACATGGCGTGGGGGCTGAAAATTCGCGGGATGGGCAAAGAACATATTGCCGAGCGAGTGCGTGAAGCCGCGCGGATTCTGGAGCTGGACGGCCTGTTAAAACGTCGCCCGCGTGAGCTTTCCGGCGGCCAGCGCCAGCGCGTGGCGATGGGGCGCGCGATTGTCCGCGACCCTGCGGTATTCCTGTTCGATGAACCGCTCTCTAACCTTGACGCGAAACTGCGGGTGCAAATGCGTCTGGAGTTGCAGCATCTGCACCAGCGTTTAAAAACCACTTCGCTGTACGTCACCCACGATCAGGTTGAAGCGATGACGCTCGCCCAGCGGGTGATGGTGATGAACAAAGGCGTTGCCGAGCAGATTGGTACTCCGGTGGAAGTGTATGAGAAGCCCGCTAGCCGGTTCGTCGCCAGTTTTATCGGCAGCCCGGCGATGAACCTGCTGGATGGGCGCATCAGTGTTTCCGGTACTCACTTTGAGCTGGCAAACGGTATGTCGCTGCCTACCAATTGGCTGCATCGCACCTACGCGGGGCGTAAAATGACGCTGGGTATCCGCCCAGAACATATTGCGCTAAGCTCGCAGCGTGAAGGCGGCGTGCCGCTGGTGGTGGATACGCTGGAAATATTAGGTGCGGATAACCTGGCTCATGGGCGTTGGGGCGACCAGAAACTGGTTGTGCGCCTGGCGCATCAGCATCGCCCAAGCGCAGGCAGCACGCTGTGGCTGCACCTACCGGAAAATCATCTGCACCTTTTTGAAGGTGAAACAGGACTACGAGTATGAGTAACTGGCTTTATCCGCACATCGTCGCCCACCGTGGCGGCGGTAAACTCGCGCCGGAAAACACGCTGGCGGCTATCGACGTCGGCGCGCACTACGGCCATACCATGATTGAGTTTGACGCTAAGCTGTCGAAAGACGGTCATATCTTCCTGCTGCACGACGATAACCTTGAGCGTACCAGCAACGGCTGGGGGATTGCCGGAGATCTCAACTGGCAAGATTTACTGCGCGTTGATGCAGGCAGTTGGTTTAGCCGTGGTTTTAAAGGTGAGCCGTTGCCGCTGCTGTCACAGGTGGCGGAGCGCTGCCGCCAGCACGGCATGATGGCGAATATTGAAATTAAACCGACTACAGGTACTGGGCCGCTAACGGGCAAAGTGGTGGCACTGGCGGCGCGCGAACTGTGGGCTGAGATGACGCCGCCGCTGCTTTCATCGTTTGAAATTGACGCTCTGGAAGCCGCCCAGCTTGCTGCGCCAGAGCTACCGCGCGGGCTGCTGTTGGACGAGTGGCGTGATGACTGGCGCGAGCTGACCACGCGCCTGGGCTGCGTGTCGATTCATCTTAACCATCGCTTGCTGGATGAAGCGCGGGTCGAGGCGTTGCGCGACGCGGGGCTGAAGATTCTGGTGTATACC
>JBOFJM010000771.1:0-1509 GCA_051656825.1 Kluyvera sp. | reverse complement strand
CAGCTCGCTTTCGTCCACAGTTCCAGGTCATTAACCGCATTCCAGGTCAGTGACACATTCGCCATATTCGACGGGAAGTCGTTCAGCGCATAACCTTTATACTCACCGCTTTTTTGTTCGCTGTGCGTATAGGTATAGTTGGCATTGGCCTTCAACGCCGCTGTTACTTGCCAGTCGCCGTTCAGTTCCAGGCCGTAGATCTCGGCATCACTAACGTTGAAGTATTGCGACACGGTTTCTGCACTATAGCCGTTGTAGACACATTTCTGCGTCGCCGACTCGGTGCAAATGGTGTAATCACTGATTTTGTCTTTAAATTTGGTATGGAATACCGTGGCATCCAGCGCTAATGCCTCTTTCTGCCAGTAGACACCTAGCTCAGTGTTGATGCTTTGTTCTGGCTTCAGGTCATCATTACCAATCCCGATGTAGGAATACGGGTAAGCTCCGTAGACACTGGTGAAACCTGAGTTGTTTTCACGCAGATCCGGCTTTTTATAGCCTGCGGAAACGCCACCTTTCAGCGCCCAGTTTTCGTCGATAGTCCAGTTTCCGTACAGTTTTGGCGTCAGGTGATAGCCAAAATAGCTGTCTTTATCTAAACGCGCAGAGGTGGTCAGCGTGAAGTCCGGGATAATCATCCAGGCATCTTCGGCAAACAACGCCCAGCCGTGGCGGCTAATTTTGCTTACCGGCGTAACGCCAGGGGCAACTTTGTCTTCAATATCAAAGGTGTCATTCAGTTCATTGCGGGTAAAGTTGGCTCCCAGCGTCAGCTTATGATCGCCAAGCGTGAAGGTGTTCGCACTGTTGGCTTCAAAGTTACGCTGCTCGATAAACTGCGGAGCCATTTCCGTTACGCGATACTCGGTACGGGCTTTCTCGTAGCTGATAAAGTTTTTCACTTCCAGCAGGTCGTCACCGTACCAGGCATGTTGAGCTAACGAAGCAGCATCGCGGTCAAAGCCCCAGTACCACGGCTTGCCAGGATTATGGCTTTTTTCCTGATGCCCGCGAGATGCGTTCAGATCCCACAGTTGCGTTTCCGTTGGCGACAGCGATATCGTGCCATCGAGATTCCCCGACTGGTGTTTCACAAAACGCTGTTTGGTTGGGCTATCGTCGTCACGACGGTCGAGATAATCCGCACCAACGCTCACGCCAAGTTTGTCGGCAATGACCGGCCCCATGAAAAAGGCATTGGTCTGGTTCGTATTACCGTACTCGCTTTTTTGCTGGAGGAAGTAGTTGTCTTCCAGCACGCCGGTCCATTTATCGAGGCTGTACGCTTTCTTGGTGATAACGTTGACGACACCGCCGATTGCGTCGGAACCATAGAGCGAGGACATGGGGCCACGGATCACTTCAACTCGCTCGATGGCGGCCATTGGCGGTAAGAAGGCGGCTTCAGTCCCGATGTGATGCCCATACGGGCGCGATTCACGCGTTGCCTGTTTAATACCGTTGACCATAAATGCGGTATAGGAGGAGTCCATCCCGCGCATTTGT
>JBOFJM010000770.1:0-1716 GCA_051656825.1 Kluyvera sp. | reverse complement strand
GGTGCTGACCGACTGCTCCACGGAAGTGAAAAAAGGCGAAGTGGTGGTGGTATGCGGGCCGTCTGGCTCGGGTAAATCCACGCTGATTAAAACCGTCAACGGCCTGGAGCCGGTGCAACAGGGGGAGATCCTCGTTAACGGCACCAGGGTAAATGACAAAAAAACGGATCTCGCCAGGCTGCGCTCGCACGTTGGTATGGTGTTTCAGCACTTCGAACTGTTCCCGCATTTGTCGATTATCGACAATCTAACGCTGGCACAGGTGAAAGTGTTGAAGCGTGATAAAGCCGCATCACGCGACAAAGGCTTAAAGCTGCTGGAGCGTGTGGGGCTTTCGGCACATGCCAATAAATTCCCGGCGCAACTTTCTGGTGGCCAGCAGCAACGTGTGGCCATTGCGCGCGCGCTGTGTATGGATCCGGTAGCGATGCTGTTTGACGAACCCACTTCCGCGCTCGATCCAGAGATGATCAACGAAGTGCTGGACGTTATGGTCGAGCTGGCGCACGAAGGGATGACCATGATGGTCGTCACTCACGAAATGGGCTTTGCGCGCAAAGTAGCGAACCGCGTTATCTTTATGGATGAAGGGAAAATTGTTGAAGACTCGGAAAAAGAGGCCTTCTTCGCCAACCCGAAATCAGACCGCGCCAAAGACTTCCTCGCAAAAATTCTGCATTAATCCTCACAGCGCGCACTCAGCAGAGTGCGCGCTGTATCACGCTTTAGAATTTTCATTCTCGTTCATTCCAGCCGTACACCGTACCCTTGTCACAAAATCACGTAAACAAGGAATTGCTATGGCACTGCCGATCATTCTTGATTGCGATCCGGGTCATGACGACGCGATCGCCATTGTTCTCGCCCTCGCCTCCCCCGAACTGGAGGTAAAAGCCATTACCTCCTCTGCTGGCAACCAGACGCCAGAAAAAACGCTGCGTAATGTATTGCGAATGCTTACCTTGCTAAAGCGCCCGGATATCCCAGTCGCAGGCGGCGCGGTTAAACCCCTGATGCGTGAGCTGATTATTGCCGACAACGTGCACGGCGAAAGCGGCCTCGACGGCCCCGCGCTGCCAGAGCCTTCGTTCGCACCACTGAATTGCACCGCCGTAGAGTTGATGGCTAAAACGCTGCGCGAAAGCCACGAGCCGGTGACGATTGTCTCCACCGGGCCGCAAACTAACGTTGCCCTGCTGCTCAACAGCCACCCAGAGTTGCATACAAAAATTGCCCGCATCGTGATTATGGTCGGCGCCATGACACTCGGTAACTGGACGCCTGCCGCCGAGTTCAATATTTACGTTGACCCGGAAGCGGCGGAAATCGTCTTCCAGTCCGGTATACCAGTGGTGATGGCTGGCCTGGATGTGACGCACAAAGCGCAGATTCATCGCGAAGATACCGAGCGCTTCCGCGCTATCGGCAACCCGATTTCGACTATCGTCGCTGAATTGTTGGATTTCTTTCTCGAATACCATAAAGACGAGAAATGGGGCTTTGTCGGCGCACCGTTGCACGACCCTTGCACCATCGCCTGGCTGCTAAAACCAGAGCTGTTTACCACCATTGAGCGCTGGGTCGGCGTTGAAACACAGGGGAAATACACTCAGGGTATGACGGTGGTGGATTATTATTTCCTGACCGGTAATAAACCGAATGCCACGGTAATGGTCGATATCGATCGCCAGGGATTTGTTGATTTACTGGCAGGAC
>JBOFJM010000769.1:0-5269 GCA_051656825.1 Kluyvera sp. | reverse complement strand
CATGAACCATAATGGCGCGGACGCCGATATTCTCTGCCACTCTATAGCATCGCAATACGGCATCGTGAAGCAAGTCAGCGCCAAGCCCTTTTCCTCTGAAGGAAAGGTCAACTGCCAGTCGAGCCAGAATGATCACCGGTATAGGGTCTGGCATGTTACGCCGAAGGCTGCCTGTGGCGGCGGTATGATTCACACTCCCCGTTGCCAGTGAATAAAAGCCCGCGACTTGTTTCGTGTATTTCTTACACACGACAAAAGTCCGGGCTGCGCCGAGAGCCTGATTTTTTAATCCTCGCTGCTTTAACCACTCATCCAGAACACTTTCGCCACTCACAAATTCGGCTAACTGATGAGCGCTGGATAAAGATTCAGGCGCAGTTACATATCCCACTGTGGTTTCCTTGCCAACAGTTTCTCAAGAGCGGGATCATCGGCCACCGGCGCGTCGAGCATATCAATAAAATCAGCGTACTGCGCATCATTAAAATTGAATACACGACGGTCGAGAATCACGTTCTCTGCGGCCTGACAGGCCATTTCCAGGATAAAGTCCGTGCGCGATTTATGAAGGATCTCTGCGGCTGTATCAATAAGTGCTCGCTGGGATTCCTTCGCGCGAAGATTGAGCTGAACATCTGATTTCATCTATAAGCCTCTTTTCTTGTATAGCAATTGCTTTACAAGGATAGCACAACAACGGTGTATATCAAATGCTATACAGTCAGGCCCGAGGTACTGACAGATACCCACCAGCAAAGCAGAGTCAATTACATGATTTAAAACAACTTTATCAATTATGCGTGTTCTACGTGAATTCTGAGATTTTAGCAGTGCCATTGTGCGTCAGAATTCACGTAGCATACAGGGATAAAATGCCGATACCATTGCCGCTCATCGCGCTTTCTTGTACCCTTCCCTTGCCAATCTCATCTATCAGCATAATTTGAACCAACGGACAACGCATGACCGCTCATACCTCGAAAGATCCTTTGCACGGCGTCACTCTTGAAATGCAGGTTAACGCGTTAGTTGCGCGTTATGGCTGGGATAAGTTGGGGCAGCTTATCAACATCAACTGCTTTAAAAATGAACCGAGCGTGAAATCTAGCCTGAAATTCTTGCGTCGTACGCCGTGGGCGCGCGCAGAAGTAGAAGCGCTGTATCTCGATACGCTGGAAGGTATTGTAGAAGTAGAGCCAGAAGAACCAGCGCTCGACCCGTGGGCTAATAGCCGTAATAAGAAAAGTTAGTAAGCGCCCACCAGCACATAAGGGAACCCACAGGCGACGGTTTCCCCTCGCCTGCCCTTGGATCCTACGCGGCGCTAAGATCGTATTTTTTGATCTTCCGATACAGTGTCGCAATCCCAATCCCTAACTCATCCGCCGCCTGCTTTTTATTGCTGTAACGGGTTAAGGCATCTCGAATCATCTGCCGTTCCATCTCTTCTAGCCCGGTAACGCCATCATCATCTTTCGCCGCCTTAACGTGGGCAACCGCTGTTGCTGGCTCAATGCGTTCATTTAGTTTTCCGCTATTGATCAGGTTTGGTGGTAACAACGAAACGTCAATCACCTCACCAGACGGCACGACATTGACCAAATACTCCATCAAATTACTCAGCTCGCGGATATTCCCTGGCCAGCGATAGCATTTCAGCAGCGCGATAACCTCTGGAGACACGCCCGGATACACCAGCTCAAGCCGCCGGGTAGGCACGCTTATTGTTAGTTGATTTACAGCGCTGGCATACACCGCACCGTAACCAGCAATCAATAAGCCGTCATTCACTACCAGGATTGAAAAATGAAAACTGTTAACGAACTGATTAAGGATATCAACAAGCTTAACTCCAACCTGCATGAGAAAGACTTCCTGCTGACGTGGGAGCAATCGCCGGACGAACTGAAACAGGTTCTGGATGTCGCCGAGGCGTTAAAAACCCTACGCGCCGAAAATATTGCGACCAAA
This sequence comes from Kluyvera sp., assembly GCA_051656825.1. GTDB lineage: Bacteria > Pseudomonadota > Gammaproteobacteria > Enterobacterales > Enterobacteriaceae > Kluyvera. Next base: position 3,298 of record JBOFJM010000769.1, on the reverse strand, counting down.
GTGTTCAACAGTGGCCTGGGGATCTCGGTATTCCGCGATAACTCTACCCGTACTCGCTTCTCTTATGCTTCCGCGTTGAACCTGCTAGGGCTGGCGCAACAAGATTTAGATGAAGGGAAATCACAGATTGCTCACGGTGAAACGGTTCGTGAAACCGCCAACATGATTTCCTTCTGTGCCGATGCGATTGGTATTCGTGATGATATGTTCCTGGGCGCCGGTAACGCCTATATGCGTGAAGTGGGCGAAGCGCTGGATGACGGCCACAAACAAGGCGTGCTGCCACAGCGCCCGGCGCTGATTAACTTACAGTGTGATATCGACCACCCTACGCAATCAATGGCTGACCTTGCCTGGCTGCGTGAACACTTTGGCTCGCTGGAAAACCTCAAAGGCAAAAAAATCGCCATGACCTGGGCGTACTCACCAAGCTACGGCAAGCCGCTCTCTGTGCCGCAAGGCATTATCGGCCTGATGACGCGTTTTGGGATGGACGTCACCCTGGCACACCCGGAAGGCTATGACCTGATCCCAGACGTTATCGAAGTGGCGAAAAACAACGCCAAAGCCTCTGGCGGCAGCTTCCGTCAGGTAACGGATATGGCTGAAGCCTTTAAAGATGCGGATATCGTCTATCCGAAGTCCTGGGCGCCTTATCAGGTGATGGAGAAGCGTACCGAGCTGCTGCGCGCTAACGACCATGACGGTCTTAAAGCCCTGGAGAAAGCCTGCCTGGCGCAGAACGCCCAGCATAAAGACTGGCACTGCACCGAAGAGATGATGGCGAAAACGCACGACGGCGAAGCGCTGTATATGCACTGTCTGCCAGCTGATATCACCGGTGTCTCTTGCAAAGAAGGTGAAGTTGCCGACACCGTATTCGAAAAATACCGCATCGCGACCTACAAAGAAGCCAGCTGGAAGCCGTACATCATCGCCGCAATGATCCTCTGTCGCAAATACGCCAAGCCAGGACAACTACTGGAAGAGCTGCTCAGCGACGCGCAAAAACGCATCAAATAACCTCTCTGGCTGGCCTGCGGGCCAGCTCTATAGCCTCGTAATGACGAATAAGGACAGAGTATGTCTGCTTTCTCACTGAAAATGGATATTGCCGATAACCGGTTTTTCACTGGCGAAACCTCCCCACTATTTTCTCGCCAACAGGCGCAACAGGCGCGTCATTTACATCAAAAAATCGCCGGTTATAAACCGACGCCGCTGTATGCCCTGAACGACCTGGCTGCGCTGTTTGGCGTGCACAAAATTCTGGTCAAAGATGAGTCGCAGCGCTTTGGTCTTAACGCATTCAAAATGCTGGGCGGTTCATACGCTATCGCGCAGCTACTGTGTGAAAAATATCAGCTAAATATCGATGAGTTATCCCTCGACGACCTGAAATCACGTATCACCGAGAAGATGACCTTTGCCACGACCACCGACGGCAACCACGGTCGTGGCGTCGCATGGGCCGCCAAACAGCTTGGGCAAAACGCCGTGGTGTATATGCCGAAAGGCTCGGCGCAGGAGCGCGTTGACGCCATTTTGCGTCTGGGTGCGGAGTGCATCGTCACCGACATGAACTACGACGATACCGTGCGTTTCACGATGCAAACCGCGCAGAAAAACGGTTGGGAAGTGGTACAGGACACCGCCTGGGAAGGCTACACCAAAATCCCCACCTGGATTATGCAAGGCTACGCCACGCTTGCCGATGAAGCCGTCGAACAAATGTCGGCAATGGGCATTGCACGCCCTACCCACGTGTTCTTACAGGCGGGCGTCGGGGCGATGGCGGGCGGCGTGCTGGGCTATTTAGTCGATGTCTACGGCGCGCGGAACCTGCATTCGGTAATTGTGGAGCCAGAACTGGCCGACTGTATTTATCGCTCTGGCGTCAAAGGCCAGATGGTTAACGTCGGCGGCGATATGGCAACCATTATGGCCGGTCTGGCCTGTGGTGAGCCAAACCCACTGGGCTGGGAGGTACTGCGCAACTGCTCTACGCAGTTTATCTCATGCCAGGACGCGGTCGCCGCGCTTGGGATGCGCGTGCTGGGCAACCCGCTCGGTGACGATCCGCGCGTCATTTCCGGTGAATCCGGCGCCGTCGGCCTGGGTACATTGGCCGCCATCTACTACCACCCACAGCGCGAAGCGCTAATGAACAAGCTACAGCTGGACAGCGATTCCGTGGTGCTGGTGATCAGCACCGAAGGCGACACCGACGTGAAGCACTACCGGGAAGTCGTCTGGGCGGGTAAACATCCGGCTGCACTGTAATGCTCAACAAATTCTGAACTGGAGAACACATTCATGGCTAAGCACATTCCGTTTAAATTGATTCTTGAAAAAGCAAACCACTACCAGCAGGACATGACCCGTTTCCTGCGCGATATGATTGCCATCCCAAGCGAAAGCTGCGACGAAAAGCGTGTCGTACACCGTATTAAAGAGGAGATGGAAAAAGTCGGTTTCGATAAAGTAGAAATTGACCCGATGGGCAACGTGCTGGGCTATATCGGTCACGGCCCGCGCCTGGTAGCGATGGATGCGCATATTGATACCGTGGGTATCGGCAACATCAAAAACTGGAGCTTTGACCCGTATCAGGGGATGGAAACGGACGAACTGATCGGCGGGCGCGGCGCGTCTGACCAGGAAGGCGGTATGGCATCGATGGTCTATGCCGGTAAAATAATCAAAGATCTTGGGCTGGAAGACGAATATACCCTGCTGGTAACGGGCACGGTGCAAGAAGAAGACTGCGATGGCCTGTGCTGGCAGTACATCATTGAACAGTCCGGCATTCGCCCAGAATTTGTGGTCAGCACCGAACCGACCGACTGCCAAATCTATCGTGGCCACCGTGGGCGTATGGAAATACGCGTAGACGTACAGGGGGTGAGCTGCCACGGTTCTGCGCCAGAACGCGGTGATAACGCCATCTTCAAAATGGGCCCTATCCTTAATGAATTGCAGGCGCTCTCACATAAACTGGGTAATGACGAGTTCCTGGGCAAAGGTACACTGACCGTTTCTGAAATCTTCTTCACCTCGCCTAGCCGCTGTGCGGTTGCCGATAGCTGTGCGGTCTCTATCGACCGCCGTCTGACCTGGGGCGAAACCTGGGAAGGCGCGCTGGACGAAATTCGCGCCCTGCCAGCGGTACAAAACGCCGGTGCGGTGGTGTCAATGTACAACTACGACCGCCCATCATGGACAGGCCTGGTCTACCCAACCGAATGCTACTTCCCTACCTGGAAAGTGGAAGAAAGCCACTTTACCGTACGTGCGC
>JBOFJM010000768.1:0-5157 GCA_051656825.1 Kluyvera sp. | reverse complement strand
CCACGGTGAACGAGCCGAAGGTGAACCGCTGCCCGCCTCGCTGTCATTGCGTGATGCGCTGTCGGGGTTTATGGCGCAACGGCGCACGGTGCTGCCGGTTGCCGACGACGCAGGAGCGCCGTATGGCGCGCTGCATTTTAGTGACTTGCTGCGTGAGGAGCCGCTGAATGTCTCTGTTTCGTGATCCGCTGCTGTGGCTGCTGGTGCTGTTTGTCGGGCTGTTGATTGGCCTGCCGCACAGCGAGCTATTATTTCACGCGCTGTTTCCCGAACAGCCGCGCCCGCTGTATCAGCAGGCGGGGTTTGCTGCGTTAACGCTGGCCCATGCGAAGCTGGTGGGGATTTCCAGTTTGCTGGCGATTGTGATTGGCGTCAGCGCAGGTATTGCGGTGACGCGTCCCGCCGGGCAGGAGTTTCGCCCGTTGGTCGAAACGCTGGCGGCGATGGGGCAGACTTTTCCGCCGGTGGCGGTTTTGGCGTTGGCGGTTCCGGTGCTGGGTTTTGGTGAGCAACCGGCGATAATCGCGCTGATTCTGTACGGTATTTTGCCGGTACTCCAGGGGACATTAGCCGGGTTGGCGGTAGTGCCAGAAGGGGCGTTAAGCGTGGCGCAAGGGATGGGGATGACCGGTTGGCAGCGGCTATGGAAAGTGGAGTTACCGCTGGCGGCTCCGGTGATTGTCGCTGGAATACGCACCTCGGTTATCGTGAATATTGGCACGGCAACTATCGCCTCCACGGTGGGGGCGAATACGCTGGGCACGCCGATTATTATTGGCCTGAGTGGTTTTAATACCGCTTATGTAGTGCAGGGGGCCATTTTAGTGGCGTTGGCGGCAGTTATCGTCGATCGCGCGTTTGAGCGGCTGAGTGTGCGGCTCAGCCGACACCGCCGCGCACAATAAACGAATATCCGGCCAGCATAACGCCGCCGATACCGCTCAGCGCCATGAAGGCAAAAATCACAATCGCTGCAAGTTTGGCTGACTTCATCGTGTACTCCTTTTGTTAAGCAAAAGATTATACCGCGAAGCTAAGCTGTTAACGAATGATTAATTTGCGGGAAGGGCGAAGGCGATACCGTCCTCCTGCCAGTGCTCAAGTTGCTGTAGCTGCATGGCACTGGGGGCGGCGCCGCACCACACTAACAGCGTTTGGCCGGGAAATAACTCAGGCTTAACGAATGCGCCAGCACGTCCACGCGCCAGCCTTGCTCACAGGCAACCCAACCCTCCAGCCATAACCGTGTGATATCGGTGACGTTCCAGCCAACCACCAACGCATGTGGCCCCGACTTGCGGCGCGCCGAGGTGAGACTCAGCGCGATATCGTTAATCAGCGCGCCATCCAGCAGGCCGAGCAGCGTGTTTAAGGTCTGCAAACGCTGGCGCAGCGGGGTAAAAAGGTTATCGACCAGCGTACGCGCGCCGTGGCTGTGGCGCAGCGTTTTCACCCATTGGCGCAGGTGCTGCAAATCCCCGTTACGCAGGTCATGCAGCAGTTTCTCCTGCTGTTCACGCCAGCCGTCGGTGCGCTGTGGCTTTATCAGCGCATAGCGGCGTTGCCAGGCGCGGAGCGTGACCGGGTTAATATCACAGAGCTGTGCAACTTCGCCAATGGTGTAAAGTGCCATCTCGTCCCCCGCTAAATTATCCCTACTTAACTGTAGACGGGGTTTGCCTGGGAAGCCTGTTTTGCTGTTTTTTTATCCGTTTCATTTTTTGATTGAATGGATAAAATGTGATCAGTCGCATTCTTTGCACTTTTTCTGCCAGGTTTCAAAGAAAGTTATGCCAACTATGTGTATGTTACGCAGTTTTATTTCTACCGTGGTGTTTGGGTATGTACGAGTTTAATCTGGTGTTGCTGCTGCTTCAGCAGATGTGCGTTTTCCTGGTTATCGCCTGGTTAATGAGCAAAACACGACTGTTCATTCCCCTGATGCAAGTCACCGTGCGCCTGCCGCACAAGCTGCTGTGCTACGTCACGTTCTCTATTTTTTGTATTCTCGGTACTTATTTCGGCCTTCATATCGAAGATTCTATCGCCAACACTCGTGCTATTGGCGCGGTGATGGGCGGCATGCTGGGCGGCCCGGTAGTGGGTGGGCTGGTGGGGCTAACCGGCGGGCTGCACCGCTATTCGATGGGCGGTATGACCGCGCTGAGCTGCATGATTTCTACCATTGTTGAAGGGCTGCTGGGTGGTTTGGTGCACAGCTTGCTGATTCGCCGTGGTCGGCCTGACAAAGTGTTTAGCCCGTGGACGGCAGGAGCGATTACCTTCGTCGCCGAGCTGGTACAGATGCTGATTATTCTCCTGATTGCCCGTCCGTTTGAAGACGCGCTGCATCTGGTGCAAAGCATCGCCGCGCCGATGATGGTCACCAATACCGTCGGTGCGGCGCTGTTTATGCGCATTTTGCTGGATAAACGGGCGATGTTTGAAAAGTATACCTCGGCGTTTTCCGCCACTGCGCTAAAGGTTGCGGCCTCAACCGAGGGCATTTTGCGCTAGGGTTTCAATGAAGAAAACAGCATGAAGGTGGCGCAGGTATTGATTCAGGAGCTGGATATCGGCGCGGTGGCGATTACCGATCGCGAAAAACTGCTGGCCTTTACCTGCATTGGCGAAGACCACCATTTGCCCGGCAAACCTATTTCGTCGCGCTATACGCAAAAGACCATTGAGACTGGCGAAGTGGTATACGCCGACGGTAACGAAGTGCCGTATCGCTGCTCTATCCACCCTAACTGCAAGCTCGGCTCGACGCTGGTTATCCCATTGCGGGGCGAAAACCAGCGCGTGATTGGCACTATCAAATTGTATGAGGCGAAAAATCGCCTATTCAGCTCAATCAACCGCACGTTAGGTGAGGGGATTGCCCAACTGCTGTCGGCGCAGATTCTTGCCGGGCAGTACGAGCGCCAGAAAGCGCTGTTGACTCAGTCGGAAATTAAACTGCTGCACGCTCAGGTTAACCCTCATTTTTTATTTAATGCGCTCAATACCTTGAAAGCGGTGATCCGCCGCGACAGCGAACAGGCCAGCCAACTGGTGCAATATCTCTCGACGTTTTTCCGCAAAAACTTAAAACGCCCGTCGGAGATTGTGACCCTGGCGGATGAAATTGAGCATGTGAATGCTTATTTGCAAATCGAGAAGGCGCGTTTTCAGTCGCGGCTAAAAGTGCATTTGGATATCCCGCCAGCGCTGGCGCACCAGCAGCTTCCGGCGTTTACCCTGCAACCGATCGTTGAGAATGCCATTAAACACGGCACTTCTCAGTTGCTGGAGGTGGGCGAAATTACCCTACGCGCCAGCCAACAGGGGCAGCATCTGGTGCTGGATATTGAAGACAACGCAGGGCTATATCAGCCCAACGCTCAGGCCAACGGCCTGGGAATGAGCCTGGTGGATAAGCGCTTAAGGATGCGCTTTGGCGACGAATGCGGCATTTCAGTCGCCTGCGAACCAGACCATTTTACCCGTATCACTCTGCGCTTACCTCTGGAGGAGAACGCATGATTAAAGTGCTGATTGTCGATGATGAGCCGCTGGCGCGCGAAAACCTACGCGTGCTGTTGCAAACGCAGGACGATCTGGAAATTGTCGGCGAGTGTGCGAATGCGGTAGAAGCGATTGGCGCAGTGCATAAATTGCGCCCGGACGTGTTGTTTCTCGATATCCAAATGCCGCGCATTAGCGGGCTGGAGATGGTGGGAATGCTCGACCCGGAGCATCGCCCGTATATCGTGTTCCTCACCGCGTTTGATGAATATGCGGTGAAAGCGTTTGAAGAACATGCCTTTGATTATCTGCTAAAACCGATTGAAGAAAAGCGCCTGGAAAAGACGCTGCTGCGTTTGCGCCAGGAACGCGCGGTGCAAGATGTCTCGGTACTGGGCGAAAACCAACAGGCGCTGAAGTTTATTCCCTGCACCGGGCATAGCCGTATTTATCTGTTACAGATGGATGATGTGGCGTTTGTCAGCAGCCGGATGAGTGGCGTATTTGTCACCAGCGGCGAGGGGAAAGAGGGCTTTACCGAACTGACGCTACGCACGCTGGAAAGCCGAACGCCGCTGATTCGCTGCCATCGCCAACACCTGGTGAATATGGCGCACCTGAAAGAGATTCGCCTTGAAGATAACGGTCAGGCCGAGCTGCTGCTGCGTAACGGGCAAACCGTGCCGGTGAGCCGACGCTATTTAAAAACCCTGAAAGAGGCGCTGGGGCTGTAAATCGTGTAAACTTAGCCCCCGCATTTTTCATTTTTCATCATCACCGAAGGCACTATGGTCAGTAACGATATTTTACGCAGCGTCCGCTACATCCTGAAAATGAACAATAACTATCTGGTGCGTATTTTCGCGCTGGGCGAAGCCGAAGTCACCGCAGAACAGTTGGTTCCGTGGCTGCGTAAAGAGGATGAAGAGGGTTTTGTACGTTGCCCGGACATTATGCTGTCGTGCTTCCTGAATGGCCTGATTTATGAAAAGCGCGGGCGCGATGAGTCTGCTCCCGCGTTGGCGGTAGAGCGTCGAATCAATAACAACATTATGCTGAAAAAATTGCGTATCGCGTTTGCGCTCAAAACCGACGACATTTTGGCGATCATGACTCAGCAGCAGTTCCGCATTTCGATGCCGGAAATCACCGCAATGATGCGCGCGCCAGAGCACAAAAACTTCCGCGAATGCGGCGACCAGTTCCTGCGCTACTTCCTGCGCGGCCTGGCGATTCGCGAGCACGCGAAGAAAGCCTGATGACAACAGGCGACCACACAGACGGGTGGTCGCCGCAGGGTTATTTCACTTCTGTAAAGCCCATCGATTCAAGCTGCTCCTGGGTTTTCTTCATGCTGACCCCTTTACTGAGATCGCCCGAAATCTTTGCTCCCATCAATTTTTTCAGGGCGTAGAGATCGGCTTTCTCCAGATCAACGTCAACGATTTCTTCGGCGTAGCTATCCTCAAATTTTACTGACTCTTCTAAACCCGCAACGTTTCGGTACATCTCTCTCAGTGGCTCAATGATGCTCACGGCATCTTGTTTTGTCGAGGCTCCGATAGTTGAGTAATAGATTTTACTGACCGACTTCTGCCGCAGCACTTTGTCACCTTTATAGGTGACGGTAGAGGTGACATCAACGCC
>JBOFJM010000767.1:0-1974 GCA_051656825.1 Kluyvera sp. | reverse complement strand
TCAAATTGAATGCCCGCCGCATAAAGTGGCCTATGCTGATTTCGACGTGCCGGATGAATATCGTGGTGATTGGGATAAATTTAATCTCTTCCGCTATGTTTCTGACGTCAAAGAGCCAACGTTGCGCGCCTACTCGATGGCAAACTACCCGGATGAGAAGGGCATTATCATGCTCAACGTGCGTATCGCGACGCCGCCACCGTCTGCGCCTGATGCACCTCCGGGGATTATGTCCTCCTATATCTGGTCGCTAAAAGCGGGCGATAAGGTCACCATCTCCGGCCCGTTTGGTGAGTTCTTTGCGAAAGACACCGACGCTGAAATGGTGTTTATCGGCGGTGGCGCCGGTATGGCGCCTATGCGTTCGCATATTTTTGACCAGCTCAAACGCCTGCATAGCCAGCGTAAAATGAGCTTCTGGTACGGTGCGCGTTCGTTGCGTGAAATGTTCTACGCAGAAGAATTTGAACAATTAGCGCAGGAAAACCCGAACTTCACTTTCCATATTGCGCTCTCCGACGCGCAGCCGGAAGATAACTGGACGGGCTACACGGGCTTTATTCATAACGTCCTGTATGAGAACTACCTGCGTGACCACCCTGCGCCAGAAGATTGCGAGTTCTACATGTGTGGGCCGCCGATGATGAACGCAGCGGTTATCAAAATGCTCAAAGATCTGGGCGTCGAAGATGAAAACATCATGCTCGACGACTTTGGAGGCTGATGATGTTAACGGTCTTTCTGGCGACATTCTGTATTTTTGCCCTGGTCATTCTTGGGATGTCGCTGGGGTATCTGGTGAAGCGAAAAAGCCTACAGGGTAGCTGTGGCGGTATCTCTTCGCTGGGGTTAGAGAAAGTGTGCGACTGCCCAGAGCCGTGCGATGCGCGTAAAAAGCGCATGGCTCGTGAAGCACAGCGCCAACAGAACCGCATCTTGTAATTTTTGCCGGGTAACGCAAATGCTTACCCGGCTTTCCCTTTATCGCTGGCCGGATAAGCATCGTGCCGTTCGATATCCGCACCCAACCATCCCCTTCTCATTGGCGATAATTGTACTGTATACTTGTCCAGTGATGTTCGAGGGCGACGTATGCGCAAAATAATCCATATCGACATGGACTGCTTCTTCGCAGCGGTGGAAATGCGTGATAACCCCGCGCTGCGCGATATTCCTGTTGCCATTGGCGGCAGCCGAGTGCAGCGTGGCGTTATCAGCACGGCAAACTATCCCGCGCGCAAATTTGGCGTACGCTGCGCCATGCCGACGGCGATGGCCCTAAAACTATGCCCGCACCTCACGCTGCTGCCTGGGCGCTTTGAAGCCTATCGCGAAGCCTCGAATCATATTCGGGAAATCTTCTCCCGTTATACCTCGCTTATTGAACCGCTTTCGCTGGATGAAGCCTATCTGGACGTTAGCGACAGTACACATTGCCACGGCTCGGCAACGCTAATGGCGCAGGAAATTCGCCAGACGATTTTCAATGAACTGGCGCTGACCGCTTCAGCAGGCGTTGCGCCGGTGAAATTCCTGGCGAAAATCGCCTCCGATCTCAATAAGCCCAATGGACAGTTTGTCCTGACTCCCGCCGACGTTACGGCTTTTCTGCAAACGCTGCCGTTGGCCAAAATTCCCGGCGTGGGCAAAGTGTCGGCGGCGAAGCTCGAAAGTATGGGGCTGCGCACCTGTGCTGATGTGCAGAAAAGCGATCTCGCGATGCTGCTTAAACGCTTTGGCAAGTTTGGTCGTGTGCTGTGGGAGCGCAGCCAGGGGATTGATGAACGCGAAATCAATAACAGTCGGCAGCGAAAATCCATTGGCGTAGAACGCACTCTGGAAGAAGATATTCACGACTGGGCGGACTGCGAGGCGATTATTGAACGCCTGTACCCTGAGCTGGAACGGCGATTGGCGAAAGTCAGGCCCGATCTCCGCGTTGCCCGTCAGGGGGTAAAGCTCAAATTTAATGAC
>JBOFJM010000766.1:0-1685 GCA_051656825.1 Kluyvera sp. | reverse complement strand
GGAGGATATTTTTGTCAATTTTCTTTTTAAATGCGGGCAGTAACTCGGTGATGGGTAACTCATTGTCTGCACATGTTTCTAACGCCGCATGAATTAATTCAGCCAGTTTTTTAAACGGGCTCACGGTATTATGTCTATGGCGCTGATTGAAGAGACGGAACAACCGCACCATCATCAATTCTTCATCATCAAAACTGGCCACTAATTGCTGAACCTTAGGGTTGATTGTCGCGATGAAATCCAATTCATCAGGGAGTGTCATAATGATTTTAGTGATATCTTCTGAAAACTGTCCGTGCTGCATTTTCCCATTAATTGCCCAGTAAAGAACCACTTTATGCAGTAGGTTATAGGAGTTAAATCGACCTAAATGCACGGACTTAGCCAGCTCTTCAACAGTTAAACAATGTTGATAGGCGTCATCAAATTTCCCCTGATCAACATATTGATACATGATCCAGTAATGGGTGAGCGCGACAGTGAGCGGGGTACTGTTCAGGAGATCATCCGCATGCAGACATAATAAAACGGTTAATGAGCCTTCATCGGGCCAGGCGGGGTCGTTATATTGGCTTTTGATAACGTCGATAACGCCAGGATAGCTCGGTTCCAGTGAAGAGAAAATAAAATCATCAAGACGTGTAATAAGCTCACTTCCTCCCCACTGGAAAAGGGTATCGTTATGGTTGGCAACCATTATTTGGCTAATTTCAAGATGCAGGGCCAGCAGTTCCGTGATGTCGTCATGATGTAATTGGGATAGCTGTTCTCTGACCAACATTAAATAGGCATCGTTTCCATTCTCTTCTAACCGTCTGATGATCATGGCAGCATGATAAACGGCGGATACCCGCAGCAATATCTCTTTTTGTTCTTCGACAGGTAAGTGGTTTATTTCTCCGTGCAGAATGGCAAGATTATTTTTTATTGTTTCTCGGCTTTGGACGCTATCACCACGAATATCGTTGATCTGCTGTGTAAATAATGGGGCTTTGATCTCATATTGTTGTTTTATCGCCTCCTTGACCCATCGAGCACGTTCACTAGGGGTTTTACTGCTTTCCCATGTGAGAAGTAACCTGCCAATATGATTAATTGGCGTAGGCTGGGTTTCATCATGGCGGAATGTAAAAAGCAGGGTCGCTAACATGGGAGCAAAAAGGCATTCCCAGTAAACGTTTAACGCCGCATCAGGCGATAGCTCGGTTTCATAAGGGGCTTCATTAAGATGACAGAAAAAATGCTGGGCATTGGCGAGGTAATTTCTCAACACAACAGCGTCATCGCCTGCCACGAATGACAGTAACAGCGGGGTCATATCGCTATACGCTTGCTGGTGTCTTGGTAGCGCCCGATGATCCTTGTAGGCCAGTTTAGTATTGCGGGGGCATTTCTGAGCGACATCAAGGCTATCGTATAACCCACTAACGATTTCCAGCATATTGAATGGAACAAACATGGCTTACCCTTATTTTACGGCAGACGAATCTGAGTGAGTGGTTTAGTTTGACTATACCAATTAATTCAATCAGTAAGGAGCCGTTATGAGCAATAAACCGACGCAAATCGTTATCACAGGACAGACAATCTTTAATGCCGTACATACCCAGGCAGGGACTATCCGCATTTACCGCAAAGACGATCGAGCGGGAAGAATGGCGCGTGCCGGTCGGCACACCAATTGG
>JBOFJM010000765.1:0-4936 GCA_051656825.1 Kluyvera sp. | reverse complement strand
CGAAGACCGTGCGGAAGAAGCGGCTGAAATGGCTATATCTTCTCCACTGCTGGAAGATATCGACCTGTCTGGCGCTCGTGGCGTGCTGGTCAACATCACCGCTGGCTTTGACCTGCGTCTGGATGAGTTCGAAACCGTTGGTAACACCATCCGTGCTTTCGCATCGGATAACGCGACCGTGGTTATCGGTACTTCTCTGGATCCAGATATGAACGACGAACTGCGCGTTACCGTTGTTGCTACTGGAATTGGTATGGACAAACGTCCAGAAATCACTCTGGTCACCAACAAGCAAACCCAGCAGCCGGTTCTGGATCGCTACCAGCAACATGGTATGGCGCCGTTGACGCAAGAGCAGAAACCGGCAGCAAAAGTGGTCAACGACAATACGCCGCAGACAACTAAAGAGCCGGATTATCTGGATATTCCAGCCTTCCTGCGTAAGCAAGCTGATTAAGAATTAGCTGGAAGTTGGGAATCTGCGCTCTTTGTGCTAAAGTGGCCTACCGAATGTATAGTACACTTCGGTTGGATAGATTATTTGGCGAGATTATACGATGATCAAACAAAGGACTCTTAAACGTATCGTTCAGGCGACTGGCGTCGGTTTGCATACCGGCAAAAAAGTCACTCTGACGTTACGCCCTGCGCCGGCAAATACCGGGGTCATCTATCGTCGCACCGACTTGAATCCACCGGTAGATTTTCCGGCCGATGCCAAATCTGTGCGTGATACAATGCTCTGTACTTGCCTGGTCAATGAGCATGACGTGCGGATTTCTACCGTAGAGCACCTCAATGCCGCGCTGGCGGGCCTGGGTATCGACAACATCGTTATTGAAGTCGATGCGCCAGAAATCCCGATCATGGACGGTAGTGCCGCGCCTTTCGTTTATCTGCTGCTGGATGCTGGCATTGATGAACTGAACTGCGCGAAGAAATTCGTCCGTATTAAAGACACCGTGCGTGTTGAAGATGGCGATAAATGGGCTGAATTCAAGCCGTACAATGGTTTCACGTTGGATTTCACCATCGACTTTAACCATCCGGCGATTGACTCCAGCACTCAGCGTTATGCGATGAATTTCTCCGCAGACGCCTTTATGCGCCAGATCAGCCGTGCCCGTACTTTCGGTTTCATGCGTGATATCGAATATCTGCAATCCCGTGGCCTGTGCCTGGGCGGCAGCTTCGATTGTGCCATCGTTGTTGACGATTATCGCGTACTGAACGAAGACGGTCTGCGTTTTGAAGATGAATTCGTTCGTCACAAAATGCTGGATGCTATCGGTGACTTGTTCATGTGTGGTCACAACATTATTGGTGCATTTACCGCGTATAAATCCGGTCATGCGCTGAATAACAAACTTCTGCAAGCTGTTCTGGCAAAACAGGAAGCTTGGGAATATGTGACCTTCCAGGACGACGCGGAACTGCCACTGGCATTCAAAGCGCCGTCAACGGTTCTGGCATAAGCTTAACCGTCGCGTAAATTCGACTGGCAACCTGGCACTCTCTCCGGTCAGGGAACCAGTCGTTTTTTCTTTTTACCCCCACAACTTTGTTTTTGTTTCGTCTTTATCGCGATAAAAGCGACCCATCTGTGCAAACGCTGCTTTCTTAACCCGTTTTTCGGTGATGATTTCGTCATTCCTACTGCCGTGATGCCGCAATAATGGTAATATCTGAGCGCGAAAATAAAATAACGGTCTCTAAAACCGAAGGTGGAACATTACGTGAGTGGAATGCTGACGCGTTGGCGACAGTTTGGTAGACGCTACTTCTGGCCACATCTCCTGTTGGGGATGGTTGCTGCTAGTTTTGGCCTGCCTGCGCTTGCGAATAATACCGAGCCAGCTTCGCCTGCTCGTGCGACAACCAGCAACCATAACCCGTCGCAGAAAATAGACTTCACGCAGTTGGCGCGGCTGGAGAACAATCGTCGTCCTTCCTTTAGCGTTGATTACTGGCATCAACATGCCATTCGAACGGTTATTCGCCACCTCTCTTTTGCCATGGTGCCCAATGCGTCGCCGGTTGCTGAAACCGCATCGCCGCTACAAGCACAGCATCTGGCACTGCTCGACACGCTGAATGCGTTACTTAACGTAGAAAGCCAGCCGGCGACGGTTATTGCTCAAGCCGCTGCGCTACCCGCTTTACCTCCTTCCGCTTTTAGCGTTCGCACTTGGCTTAGCCAGGTGTGGGGCATTCGCGCCGGGCCGCTGCGCCTCGTCTGAAAATAGCCGTTTTATTCCTTTATTTTTTTGACTCCGATATGTCGGGGCGTTTGAGATTTTATTATGTTAATCAAATTATTAACCAAAGTTTTTGGTAGTCGTAACGACCGTACCCTGCGCCGTATGCGTAAAACTGTTGGCATCATCAATGCGATGGAGCCGGAGATGGAAAAACTCTCCGACGAAGAGCTGAAGGCAAAAACTGCCGAGTTTCGTGCGCGTATCGAAAAAGGCGAAAGCGTTGAAAGCCTGATCCCGGAAGCCTTTGCCGTTGTCCGTGAAGCCAGTAAGCGTGTGTTTGGTATGCGTCACTTTGACGTACAGCTGCTGGGCGGTATGGTTCTGAACGAGCGCTGCATCGCAGAAATGCGTACCGGTGAAGGTAAAACCCTGACCGCGACGCTGCCAGCTTACCTGAACGCGCTGTCCGGCAAGGGCGTACACGTCGTTACCGTCAACGACTATCTGGCGCAACGTGACGCCGAAAACAACCGTCCATTGTTCGAATTCCTCGGTATGAGCGTTGGTATCAACATGTCTGGTATGCCCGCTCCGGCGAAACGTGAGGCCTACAACGCAGACATTACCTACGGTACTAACAACGAATACGGTTTTGACTACCTGCGCGACAACATGGCGTTCAGCCCTGAAGAACGCGTGCAGCGTAAATTACACTACGCATTGATCGATGAAGTTGACTCCATCCTGATCGATGAAGCGCGTACCCCGCTGATTATTTCCGGTCCAGCGGAAGACAGCTCGGAAATGTACAAACGCGTTAACAAAATTATTCCTCACCTGGTTCGCCAGGGGAAAGAAGACTCCGACACGTTCCAGGGTGAAGGCCACTTCTCCGTTGATGAGAAAGCGCGCCAGGTTAACCTGACTGAACGCGGTCTGGTTCTGATTGAAGAACTGCTGGTGCGAGAAGGCATTATGGACGAAGGCGAGTCGCTGTACTCTCCGGGCAACATCATGCTGATGCACCATGTTACCGCTGCGCTACGCGCACACGTGCTGTTCACCCGCGACGTTGACTACATCGTTAAAGATGGCGAAGTTATCATTGTCGATGAACACACCGGCCGTACCATGCAGGGCCGCCGTTGGTCTGATGGCCTGCACCAGGCCGTTGAAGCCAAAGAAGGCGTGGAAATCCAGAACGAAAACCAGACGCTGGCGTCCATCACCTTCCAGAACTACTTCCGTCTGTATGAGAAACTGGCCGGTATGACTGGTACTGCGGATACCGAAGCATTCGAATTCAGCTCCATCTACAAGCTGGATACGGTGGTGGTTCCAACCAACCGTCCGATGATCCGTAAAGATATGCCTGATCTGGTCTACATGACTGAAGCGGAAAAAATTCAGGCGATTATCGAAGATATTAAAGAACGTACCGCAAACGGCCAGCCGGTGCTGGTGGGGACGATCTCTATCGAAAAATCCGAAGTGGTCTCTAATGAACTGACCAAAGCGGGCATCAAACACAACGTTCTGAACGCCAAGTTCCACGCCAGCGAAGCGGATATCGTTGCGCAAGCGGGCTACCCGTCAGCAGTCACTATGGCAACCAACATGGCGGGCCGTGGTACTGATATCATGCTCGGCGGTAGCTGGCAGGCGGAAGTAGCACAGTTGGAAGATCCAACGCCTGAACAAATTGCCCAGATCAAAGCAGACTGGCAGGTTCGTCACGACGCCGTACTGGCGGCTGGCGGCCTGCATATCATTGGTACTGAACGTCACGAATCTCGCCGTATCGACAACCAGTTGCGTGGTCGCTCCGGTCGTCAGGGTGATGCGGGTTCTTCCCGTTTCTATCTGTCGATGGAAGATGCCCTGATGCGTATCTTCGCTTCTGACCGTGTGTCCGGCATGATGCGTAAACTGGGGATGAAGCCTGGTGAAGCTATCGAACACCCGTGGGTGACCAAAGCGATTGCCAACGCCCAGCGTAAAGTGGAAAGCCGTAACTTCGATATTCGTAAGCAACTGCTGGAATATGATGACGTTGCTAACGACCAGCGTCGCGCTATTTACTCCCAGCGTAACGAACTACTGGACGTCTCTGACGTTAGCGAAACCATTAACAGCATCCGCGAAGACGTGTTCAAAGCCACCATCGATGCGCACATTCCACCGCAGTCACTGGAAGAAATGTGGGATATCCCTGGCCTGCAAGAACGCCTGAAAAACGATTTCGATCTGGAACTGCCGATTGCTGAATGGCTGGATAAAGAGCCTGAGCTGCACGAAGAGACACTGCGCGAGCGTATTCTGGAAAGCGCGAAAGAAGTGTACCTGCGTAAAGAAGACGTGGTTGGCGCTGAGATGATGCGTCACTTCGAAAAAGGCGTGATGCTGCAAACGCTCGACTCCCTGTGGAAAGAGCACCTGGCGGCGATGGATTACCTGCGTCAGGGTATCCACCTGCGTGGCTATGCGCAAAAAGATCCGAAGCAGGAATACAAGCGTGAATCCTTCGCGATGTTCGCTGCTATGCTGGAATCGCTGAAATATGAAGTTATCAGCACCCTGAGCAAAGTACAGGTGCGGATGCCGGAAGAAGTCGAAGAGATGGAGCAGCAGCGTCGTGAAGAGGCCGAGCGCCTGGCACAGATGCAACAGCTGAGCCATCAGAGTGATGACGCCGCTGTGGCTGAAGAGCTGGCAGCACAAACCGGTGAGCGTAA
>JBOFJM010000764.1:0-2915 GCA_051656825.1 Kluyvera sp. | reverse complement strand
ATCGAAGCTAGCAGCCTTAACGTGGGCTTGCTGCTGGGTGCGGCCAACCCGAGTTCAGCGGAAGATTCTCTCTACCTGAAGGAATACATCAACTCCACAGATATGCTGCGCACACTGGATAAACAGCTCAACTTCCGGGAGGCGTGGGGCCAGAGCGGATTGGACTTCCTCAACCACCTCTCGAAAGGGGTAACGATTGAAAAGTTCCTCGACTACTACCGCGATCGCATTGCCGTTACCTATGATGATAAAGCTGGATTACTGAGGGTTCAGACTCAGGGTTTCACACCAGAATTTGCTCTGCGTTTTAACCAGGCGGTATTAAAAGAATCTGAGATTTTTATCAATGAATTATCGCACCGCATCGCTCGTGACCAACTGAATTTTGCTCAGGAAGAGCTTATGCAGGCGCGTCATCGCCTTGATAAGAGCAAGGCAGAGCTACTCTCCTATCAGAATAAAAACAACGTCCTTGATCCTAAAGCCTCGGCTTTAGCGGCAAACTCTCTTATCAATACGCTGATGGCGAAGAAAATCGACCTTGAAGCCGAGCTACGCAATCAGTTGACCTATTTACGCGAAGATGCCCCACAGGTGATTAGCACTCGCAATTCCGTCGATTCGCTACAAGAACAGATCGATAAAGAGCAGAGCAAAATTACCGCGCCAGGGAGCAACAAACTCAACAGAATGGCCGCCGACTTTGAAGAAATTAAGGCGCGCGTTGATTTTGATACAGACCTTTATGGCATGGCGCTAAAAGCGATTGAGAAAACCCGCCTTGAGAGTGCCCGTAAGCTGAAAGTCCTGTCAGTTATCAGTTCACCCCAGCAACCGGAAGAGTCCAGCTTTCCGGAAATCCCCTATCTACTGGCAAGTTGGCTGCTGATATGTGGCCTATTGTTCGGCACAGTAAAACTATTGCTGGCCGTGATTGAAGACCACAAAGATTAAAAAATGAAACCGAGTGTACAAATAACGATGAAATTATTGCAGTCAGCTCTGGTGCTTCTTGCGTGCCATACCGCTTCGGCTAGTGCTGTGAGTATCAACGCCGACCCCAGTTTAACGGGCGCAGCACCACTGCCTTCTCTGATTAGCGGCAAAACAACGGATACATCGGTCACCTCCGGTTTTGACGATACGCCCCCCCCCCGCTACCCGCAGTGGGAATCAGCCGCATGTTTGGTGCTCAGCTCTTTACGGCGACCAGCGCCGCAGGCGGCGATAGCATTGGTTTTAACCCGAACTATGTGATTGGGCTAGGCGACACCATTCAGGTACGCCTGTGGGGCGCGTTTAATTTCGACGGTGCGCTCACCGTTGACCCCAAAGGGAATATTTTTCTGCCGAACGTCGGGCCTCTGAAAGTGACCGGTGTCACCAACGGACAGCTAAATACGCTGGTCGCCAGCAAGATCAAAGAAGTCTACCAGGCGAATGTCAATGTTTACGCCTCTTTGCTGCAGGCTCAACCCGTCAAAGTCTTTGTCGCGGGCTATGTGCGTAACCCAGGCCTTTACGGCGGCGTAGCCTCCGATTCCCTACTGAACTATCTCAGCAAGGCCGGTGGCGTTGATAGCGAGCGCGGTAGCTACGTTGATATTTTGGTGAAACGCGGCAAGAAAATACGTTCTCGGGTGAATTTGTACGACTTCCTGCTGAACGGGCAGCTAGGTCTGTCTCAGTTTGTCGATGGCGATACGATCGTCGTTGGGCCACGTCAGCACACCTTTAGCGTTGAAGGCGATGTCTTTAACAGCTACGACTTTGAATTTACCAATAACACCATTCCAGTGAGCGAAGCGCTGAACTGGGCCAGGCCAAAACCGGGCGCAACGCATATGACCATCATTCGCCAGCAAGGCACGGTTAAGCGTAGTGAATACTTTGCATTAAACGCAGCCGCTGGCCGTTCGTTGCAGGATGGCGACAAGTTAATTGTCAGTACAGATCGCTACTCCGGCACAATCCAGGTGCGAGTTGATGGTGCACACTCCGGCGAACACGCCATCGTCCTGCCATACGGCTCATCAATGCGCCAGGTCATCGCTCAAATCCGCCCTAATAGCATGTCGCAAATGAATTCTATCCAGCTCTATCGCAAGTCAGTGGCCGAGCGACAGGCTGAGATGCTGAATGTGGCATTGCAAAAACTGGAGCAGGCATCCCTTTCCGCTCAGTCCTCAACCCAAGAAGAAGCCCGGCTTCGTATGCAAGAGGCTCAGTTAGTGAGCCGCTTTGTCGCCAAAGCCCGTACCGTGACGCCAAAAGGTGAAGTGGTGCTTAACGAGAAGAATATTGACGCGGTGCTGCTGGAAGACGGCGATGTCATCATCATTCCAGAGAAGACGTCTCTGGTGATGGTACATGGCGAAGTCCTGTTCCCGAACGCGGTCAGTTGGGAAAAAGGTCTTGATACCGATGACTACATCAAGAAATGCGGTGGTTTAACCCAGAAGTCCAGCAAAGCGAAAATCATTGTGATTCGTCAAAACGGCGAAACGCTTAACGCCCGCGATGTCAGCACTCTGGTTCCGGGAGATGAAATCATGGTGCTGCCAAATTATGAAACGAAGAATATCGAAGTCACCCGTGGCATCTCGACCATTCTGTATCAATTAGCCGTGGCAGCAAAAGTGATACTCGACTTTTAAGGGCCGAGCGTCATTTAGGTTGTACGCCTATTTTCACGCTTTATCCCTGGGCATACAGGGATAGGCATGGCCCCGCAAACCAGGGCCGTGCGTTTATCGGGAATCAATGAGTACCATGAGGCACAGAGATAACATGCTGGGCATTTACTCCTCAGGAATCTGGAATATTCCGCACCTCGACAGCCTACTGCCAGGCGCGCGAACCAAACTCATCGCGAGTAGACCGATTCCGTCGGGAGTGACGGCGGTAGCGGTTTG
>JBOFJM010000763.1:0-5351 GCA_051656825.1 Kluyvera sp. | reverse complement strand
TCCGGGCTGCCTGCTTATCTGCTGGCTCCTATTTCCGGGGCTATTATGTCAATGGCGACCGCCTCTACCACGGCGGGGACGGCGGTGGCCTCCGGTGTGTTCGCTCCGACGCTGCTGGAGCTGGGGGTATCGGCGCTGGCCGGTGCTGCGATGATCCACGCTGGGGCAACGGTGCTCGATCACCTGCCGCACGGCAGCT
This sequence comes from Kluyvera sp., assembly GCA_051656825.1. Classification (GTDB taxonomy): domain Bacteria; phylum Pseudomonadota; class Gammaproteobacteria; order Enterobacterales; family Enterobacteriaceae; genus Kluyvera. Next base: position 5,152 of record JBOFJM010000763.1, on the reverse strand, counting down.
TCTTCCACGCCACTGGCGGCAGCGTCAACATGATGATCCGCGAGCGTCTGAAGCTGATGCCTTATGAAACGCTGGTCGGTCTGACCATCGCCATTGTCTCCACGCTGATGTTTGGAGTCTTCGGTTTTGCAGGATGAGTATGATGAAAATAGTAATTGCCCCTGATTCGTTTAAAGAAAGTTTGTCGGCGCTGAACGTGGCCCGCGCCATTGAGGCCGGTTTTCGTGAGATTTATCCGCAGGCAGAATACGTAAAAGTGCCAATGGCCGACGGCGGCGAAGGCACGGTGGAATCGATGGTGGAAGCGAGCCACGGCAGCTACCGCTATACCGATGTGATGGGCCCGCTGGGTGAGACGGTTAACGCTCGCTGGGGGCTGATGGGCGACGGGAAAACCGCGATTATCGAAATGGCGGCGGCTTCCGGTTTGCATCATGTTCCTCCGGCGCAGCGTAACCCGCTGCTGACCACCAGTTTTGGCACTGGTGAGCTGATGGTCGCCGCGCTGGAATCCGGCGTTGAGAACATTATTCTCGGCATCGGCGGCAGCGCCACTAATGACGGCGGCGCAGGCATGATGCAGGCGCTGGGGGCGCAGTTGTTTGATGATAACGGCGAGGCGCTGGCGCAAGGCAGTGGTGCGCCGGACAATTTGGCGCGCATTGATTTAAGCGCGCTGCACCCGGGATTAGCCCGTATCACGTTGACGGTGGCCTGTGACGTGAATAATCCGCTCTGCGGCCCAGGCGGCGCCTCGGCGGTGTTTGGCCCGCAAAAAGGGGCAACGCCGGAAATGGTCGCTCGTCTGGATGCGATGCTCGATAACTGGGGGCAGGTGATGGCGCAAACGAGCGGGCGTGACGTGCGCCAGATCGCGGGGGCGGGTGCGGCGGGCGGCATGGGGGCGGCGCTGGTTGGGCTGCTCAACGCCAGATTGCAGCCAGGCGTGGAGATTGTGGTACAGGCGCTCAAACTTGAAGAACACGTCAAAGACGCGACGCTGGTGATAACCGGAGAAGGGCGGCTCGATAGCCAGAGTATCTGCGGGAAAACGCCCATTGGCGTGGCGCGCGTCGCCAAACGTCATCATAAACCGGTGATCGCGCTGGCAGGAGGCTTAAAAGACGATCATCAGGTGGTTTACGAGCACGGCCTTGATGCGGCGTTCGCTATTTTGCCCGGTATTGTGACGCTTTCGCAGGCGCTGGACGCGGCGTACGATAATCTGAAGCTCACCGCGCGTAACGTGGCGGCAGTGTGGAAGATGGCGCAGTCGGCGAAATAGTTTGGCATTGCAAATTGCCGGGTGGCGCTTTGCTTACCCGGCCTACACGCGAAGCCGTCACCCGGCAAAACCTTACCCCCAACAAAAAACAGCCCCTTAGGGGCTGTTTGTCATCAGGCGTTTTCTTTCAGCCAGTTCAGCACCACATCGTGGTGGTTACTGGTTTTGAAATTATCAAACACGTGCTCAATTTTACCGTCGGCATCGACCAGGAAGCTGATGCGATGAATATCGTCATAGGTTTTGCCCATGAAGGATTTTTCGCCCCAGATACCAAATTGTTCGCAAACCTGGTGATTTTCATCAGACAGTAGAGTGAAGTTCAGCAGCTCTTTTTCCGCGAAACGGGACAGCTTTTCTGGCTTGTCAGTACTGATACCCAGAACTTCAACGCCAGCTTTTTTCAGCTCGTCCATATTATCGCGAAGGCCGCAAGCCTGCACGGTGCAGCCAGGGGTCATCGCTTTCGGGTAGAAATAGACCAGAACACGTTGTCCCTGGAAGTCGGTCAAATTTACTTGCTCGCCGTCTTGATCGGGCAAACTAAATTTCGGTGCAATATCACCGGCTTTCAGTGGGTTCATTACTCAGCTCCATCCTGTTCGTCATGCTGTGAATAATTAATCACGTTTATACTGCCTTGCGCTTTCAATTCTGTACATAGGGCTTTAAACGCTAGCTCAATATTTGATGCATTTTGCGTAGCCGGGCTGTGGGCGGTAATTTGAATAAACAACTGCGCCGTGCCCTCATCAGTACCGGGTTGTGTGCGAGAAACCAGCTCGGCAATGTTCATTTCCCAGCTATCAAACAGCGCCGTAAAACGTTCAATAATATGTGGCGAATCAGGCACTTCAACCTGAACCCACACGGTGGCTGGCATCGCCGGACGCGGGCGCGCTGTGGTGCGCTTCATCACAATCAACAGATCCAGCTCAGCGCCTTTCAGCGGCAGCGTTGACTCAATTAAGGTGATGGCATTCCAGGTACCGGAAAGCAGCATAATAAAAGTGAACTCATCCCCCAGCATTGCCAGACGACTGTCCTCGATGTTGCAGCCGCAGCTACTGACGTGGCGAGTTATCGTATTGACGATGCCAGGGCGATCCGCGCCCAGGGCTGTAATAACCAGATAGTGTTGTAATGAGGCTGTCAAACCTGTTCTTCCTTTAAAAAGGTGCGGTATTCACTAGGAAAGCATAAAAAAAACCGGCATACAACATTCTGAAGGGCGTCAGTCTCTTGCTTTTATTACAAGACCAAACGTACCATTGAGAATCTTGTCCGCACGTCAGCTCAGAGGATGGCCCATGTTCACGGGAAGTATTGTAGCGCTTGTCACGCCGATGGATGAAAACGGTAATGTTGACCGTTCAAGCCTGAAAAAACTGATTGATTATCACGTCGCCAACGGAACCTCGGCGATTGTTTCGGTAGGGACTACCGGTGAATCAGCAACACTCAACCACGAAGAGCATGTCGATGTTGTCATGATGACGGTTGAGCTGGCCGATGGTCGCATTCCGGTCATCGCTGGAACGGGGGCAAATGCAACCGCAGAGGCGATTAGCCTGACTCAGCGTTTCAATCATAGCGGCGTTGTTGGCTGCCTGACGGTGACTCCGTACTACAACCGTCCTACCCAGGAAGGGCTGTTCCAGCACTTCAAAGCGATTAGCGAGCATACTGACCTGCCACAAATCCTGTATAATGTCCCGTCGCGTACTGGCTGCGATATGCTGCCAGAAACCGTAGGCCGCCTGGCGGAAATTAAAAATATTATCGCTATCAAGGAAGCTACGGGGAACTTAAGTCGTGTTCACCAGATCAAAGAGCTGGTTTCAGACGATTTCATCCTGCTCAGCGGCGATGATGCCACCGCGCTGGATTTCATGCAGCTCGGTGGTCACGGTGTTATTTCGGTAACGGCGAACGTCGCTGCGCGTGATATGGCACAGATGTGTAAACTGGCAGCAGAAGGTCAGTTTGCTCAGGCGCGTGCGATTAATCAGCGTTTGATGCCGCTGCACAATAAATTATTTGTCGAACCCAATCCTATCCCAGTGAAATGGGCATGTAAGGAGTTGGGTCTTGTGGCGACCGATACCATGCGCTTGCCGATGACGCCTATCACTGACCACGGTCGTGATATCGTAGCATCTGCACTCAAGTATGCCGGTTTGCTGTAAAGTTTAGGGAGATTTGATGGCTTACTCAGTACAGAAATCGCGCCTGGCGAAGGTTGCGGGAGTTTCGCTGGTTCTACTGCTTGCAGCCTGTAGTTCCGACTCGCGCTACAAGCGCCAGGTGAGCGGTGATGAGTCCTATCTGGAAGCAACACCGTTAAGTGAACTTCACGCCCCTGCGGGTATGATCCTGCCGATTGAAAATGGCGACTACACCATTCCGGTCGCTAACGGTAGTGGTGCCGTAGGCAAAGCGCTGGATATCCGTCCACCGGCTCAGCCGCTGGCGCTGGTGTCCGGTGCGCGTACACAGTTTACCGGCGATACCGCCACGCTGTTGGTAGAAAATAGCCGTAGCGGTTCGCTGTGGCCACAGGTTGCCAGCATCGTTCAGGCGAAAAACTACACCATCACTAAGCGTGATGATGCGGGTCAAATGCTGACGACAGACTGGATCGAGTGGAACCGTCTTGATGAAGACCAGCAGTATCGCGGTCGTTATCAAATCTCTGTGAAGCCGCAGGGCTATCAGCAAGCGGTAACGGTAAAACTGGTGAACCTGGAACAAGCGGGTAAACCGGTGGCGGACAGCGCATCGCTGCAACGCTATAGCGCTGAAATGCTGAACGTTATCTCTGCTGGCCTCGATAAGAATGCGACCGACGCGCAGAACGCCTCTAAAGGCACTGCGGGCGCAACGTTCGACGTACAGAGCGCATCTGATGATACCGGTCTGCCAATGCTGGTGGTCCGTGGGCCGTTCAACCAGGTATGGCAGCGTCTGCCGGGCGTGCTGGAAAAAGTGGGCATGAAAGTGACCGACAGCACCCGTTCTAAGGGCAGTATCGCCGTGACCTACAAGCCGCTGTCTGACAGCCGCTGGCAGGAACTGGGCGCTCGTGACCCAGAACTGGTTTCCGGTGACTACAAACTTCAGGTCGGTGACCTGGACAACCGTAGTAGCTTGCAGTTTATCGATCCGAAAGGTCATACGCTGACGCAGACACAAAATGACGCCCTGGTAGCCGTATTCCAGGCCGCATTTAGTAAGTAATTAATCAGGGCTGGAGCAATCCGGCCCTTTTTTCTGTATAGTGACGCAAACGTGTGCGTCGGCAGAAAATGCACAAATATTTATCATAATCATCACTGGAGTGACAAAGATGCAAAAGCTAGCTGAGTTGTATCGTGGTAAAGCGAAAACCGTATACAGCACCGAAAACCCGGATCTGTTGGTGCTCGAGTTCCGTAACGATACGTCAGCAGGGGATGGCGCTCGCATTGAACAGTTCGATCGTAAAGGCATGGTGAACAACAAATTCAACCATTTCATTATGAGCAAGCTGGCGGAAGCGGGTATCCCAACCCAAATGGAAGCACTGTTGTCCGATACCGAATGTTTGGTGAAAAAACTGGACATGGTGCCGGTGGAGTGCGTTGTGCGTAACCGTGCTGCTGGCTCGCTGGTGAAACGCTTAGGGATTGAAGAAGGTATTGAGCTGAACCCGCCGCTGTTTGACCTGTTCCTCAAGAATGATGCAATGCACGACCCGATGGTGAACGAATCTTACTGCGAAACCTTCGGCTGGGTGAGCAAAGAGAATCTGGCGCGTATGCAGGAGCTGACTTACAAAGCTAACGATGTGCTGAAAAAACTGTTCGACGATGCGAGTCTTATCCT
>JBOFJM010000762.1:0-1980 GCA_051656825.1 Kluyvera sp. | reverse complement strand
TGCCAAAACCGGTGAAATGCATTTAATAGCGAATGCTGAAGTTGTTCCACGTCTTTTCGGGTTGATGAGGCTCCATCAGGACTTTATCAACCCGTGCACTTCGTGGCCCACCCGCCTTGAGCCACGCCAATAGTTTTTCAACCTGCTCGCCAGCGCCACAGGCAACCACTTCCACGCTGCCATCATCCAGGTTCGCGGCGTAGCCACGCAGCCCCAGACGCATCGCTTCTTGTTGGGTAAAATAGCGAAAGCCCACGCCCTGCACGTTCCCGTAAACCCAGCAGATAACACATTTATCCATCGTTGCTCCCCTCCACATGCGTTGCACCGTATATCAACACTGTAACGTCAAATACCCTCACATTCTTCCGCTGTTCGTTGCATTTATGCAGCGAAGTCGGGAAAATGCAGCCTGATTCCTTCAAATAACCAGATAAAAAAACTATGAGTGTACGTTTAGTGTTAGCCAAAGGGCGCGAAAAATCATTGCTGCGCCGCCATCCCTGGGTCTTTTCCGGTGCGGTTGCCCGCATGGAAGGCAAAGCCAGCCTCGGTGAGACCATTGATATTGTCGAGCATCAGGGGAAATGGTTAGCCCGTGGCGCGTATTCTCCAGCGTCGCAAATCCGCGCTCGCGTCTGGACGTTTGACGCCAATGAAACCATTGATATCGACTTTTTCGTCCGCCGCCTGCAACAAGCGCAGCGCTGGCGCGACTGGCTGGCCCAGCAAGACGGCCTGGACAGCTACCGCCTGATTGCCGGTGAATCTGACGGTTTGCCTGGCGTCACCATCGACCGTTTTGGTTCATTCCTGGTGCTGCAATTACTGAGCGCAGGCGCGGAATACCAGCGCGCTGCGTTAATCAGCGCGCTGCAAACGCTGTATCCAGAATGCGCCATTTACGATCGCAGCGACGTTGCGGTACGTAAAAAAGAAGGGATGGATCTCACGCAAGGCCCAGTCACTGGCGAATTGCCGCCCGCCCTGCTGCCAATTGAAGAACACGGCATGAAGCTGCTGGTAGATATTCAAGGTGGGCATAAAACCGGTTATTACCTTGATCAGCGCGATAGCCGCCTGGCAACGCGCCGTTATGTCGCCGATAAGCGCGTACTGAACTGCTTCTCTTACACCGGTGGCTTTGCAGTTTCTGCGCTGATGGGCGGCTGCCGTCAGGTCACTAGCGTCGATACTTCCCAGGAAGCGCTGGATGTCGCACGCCAGAACGTAGAGTTAAACAAGCTCGACCTCAGCAAAGCGGAATTTGTTCGCGATGACGTTTTCAAACTGCTGCGCAAATACCGTGACCAGGGCGAGAAATTCGACGTTATCGTGATGGATCCGCCGAAATTTGTCGAAAACAAAAGCCAGCTTCAGGGCGCATGTCGTGGCTATAAAGACATCAACATGCTGGCTATCCAGTTGCTGAATCCTGGCGGTGTGCTGCTGACATTCTCTTGTTCTGGCCTGATGACCACGGATTTATTCCAGAAAATCATCGCCGATGCCGCAGTAGATGCTGGTCGTGATGTACAATTTATAGAACAGTTCCGCCAGGCAGCCGACCACCCGGTAATTGCGACATACCCGGAAGGATTGTATCTGAAAGGATTTGCCTGCCGCATCATGTAACTTGAAAAGAGAAATGGTGTCTATATATGAAAGATAGAGGCCATTGACTGGGAGGTGTGTATGATAATTACCAGCAAATTCGGCATTGGCCAGCAAGTGCGTCACTCCTTACTGGGCTATCTGGGCGTGGTGGTAGATATCGACCCGGTTTACTCGCTTGACGAACCTGAGCCGGACGATCTGGCGGCCAACGATGAACTCCGCGCGCTGCCCTGGTATCACGTGGTGATGGAAGATGACGACGGCCAGCCGATGCATACTTACCTGGCCGAAGCCCAGTTGAGCAGCGAGCCCAGCGAAGAGCATCCTGAACAACCTTCGATGGATGAACTGGCGCGTACCATC
>JBOFJM010000761.1:0-3539 GCA_051656825.1 Kluyvera sp. | reverse complement strand
GATGTTTTCCAGCGCCCACGGGGTCATGATACCGTTGTCGAGCGCGGTCAGCGCCAGAGAACCATGCACACCGAAGAACCACAGCAGGGAGTTGAATACCACATACGCCCAGCCAACAACCCCACCCATTGCCGCCAGCGGCTTGGAGATAGAGTCCATGATTATCTGGTGGAAGTTGCTGCCATAAGAGGCCAGCAGCCAAGAGATAATCCCGAAGATGGAGAGGATCAGGAAGCCTGGAATCAACGCCGAGAATGAACGGGAAACCGAAGACGGAACGCTATCCGGCAGGGTGATAACCCAGTTGCGACGAATAACGAAGGTGAACATTTCAGCAACCACCAGGCCGATAACCATCCCGGAGATAATGTTCTGACCACCCAGCCAGTTAGCACCGACAGCATAGGCTTCACCGACGCTGTATGGCGTAACGGTCATGAAAGCCGCGACGGCTAACAGGCCAGCCGCCATTGGGTCAACCTTGCGTTCTTCTGCTAACGCTGAGCCAATAAAGAAAGGAGCCATCAGCGACATAATGCCCAGCGTACCGTTGTAAACGTTACCGCCGATGGCTTTAAAGCTGTTTAAGGTTTCAATGGTCGATGCATCCAGACGGATACCCATTGAATAGAAGAAAGAACCCTCACCAAAACTCAGAAAAACGTTATTAATTAATACAAACATGGCCCCCGCGAGGGTCAGCGGCATTAATTTAATAAAACCGTTTTTAATGGCGTTTATGTGAGGCTGTTTTCCTATTTTAACAGCAAAAGGAAGGAGTACCTTTTCAAGCGAATCGATCACTTTACTCATATAAAAATACCCTTAAAAGGCCGTAATTAATATTACGGCGATTAAAATGAAATAACTCTTTGACGGGAAAATAATAATAAAATTTACTGCGCAGCGGCTTTTTTAATTGCAGCAACCGCTGCTTTAAGCACACCTAAACCATCGACTTTGCCATACAACGTTGAGTCAATAACTTCAACGGGCTTGTTTGGCAAAATCTTTTGAATATCTTGCAGCATATAGCCAATTTGTGGGCCGAGTAAAATAACGTCGGCTTCAGGACCTTTTTCTGCTGCGAATGCTTCGGAGAATGCCTCAATCACGACCGGTACTTCGTATTTCTCAGCCTGTGTACGCATTTTGGATACCAACAATGAAGTAGACATCCCCGCAGAGCAAAATAGATAGATATATTTCTTTTCCATTCACGCTTCCTCAATTTGTGAAATCTGTCATCACCGGGCGTTGTTCCTTGTGCCCACTACCCTCTTATGTAACAGATGAGCTATCTTCTGTTTATGGGATGAGTATACGGCATCAAATTGTGTACGGATAATTCTTAGCACAGCAAAATTGTCTCTCATTGACCTCCGCTTTTGACTACCTTCACACTTTGCTCAAAATAATTCGCGACATGAAATAAGCATGATGACTCATAAAAAAGCCCGACACTGAGGTCGGGCTTTCGTAGATGTCCGATGAACACACGAAGATTACTTAGCCTTCGCAGGATCGGAGTCGTACTCGGCACAGGTCTGGTAACCGGAGTTGATCACATGGCCGGTATCATCCAGCGCCACGAAGTAGCTTTCTGCTTTACCATCACGCTGACCCAAGATATAGGTCTGGCAAGTCCCGCGCGCGTGAATCATCGTCACTTCAGAAGACGGCTTACCGGCAATTTGCGCGACCTGCACGCGGCTCATGCCTTTTTTGACATCCTTAACCACCGGCTGGGTGAACTGGTCTTTAGTACGATCGTACGCGGTACAGCCTGCCAGCATCGCCAGTACGGTTGCCGCGCCCAGAAGCCCTACTACTTTCTTGTTCATCTACCTTCTCCTTTTTATTGATGTATTTTAAGCCTGGAATAAATAACGCTATTTATCAACTAATACGGCCAAATGACTCTCTTAATCGCTGAAGAATCGGATTAATTTACATCAGTCAAAACGGTGATCCTTGTCGTTTTACCGTCAAAGAGGTAGCTTTAACACTTTGTTCTGATGGCTTATCAGCAGCGGCATTCAGGCTGGCACACACATTCAGGAGGGGGAAGTGGGATTACAACAAGACATTATTCAGGCACTCGGTGCAAAACCACAGATTAATGCACAAGAAGAGATCCGCCGCAGCGTGGATTTTCTCAAGACATATCTGAAAACCTATCCGTTTATCAAATCCCTGGTACTGGGGATTAGCGGCGGCCAGGACTCTACCCTCGCCGGCAAACTGTGCCAACAGGCCATCAATGAGTTACGCCAGGAAACCGGCGACAGTGCGTTGCAGTTTATTGCCGTGCGTTTGCCGTATGGTGTGCAGGCCGACGAGCAGGATTGTCAGGATGCGATTGCCTTTATTGAGCCAGATCGCGTACTAACGGTGAATATTAAAGCCGCAGTGCTAGCCAGCGAGCAGGCATTACGTGAAGCGGGCATCGAGCTTAGCGACTTTGTTCGGGGTAATGAAAAAGCCCGTGAACGGATGAAAGCGCAGTACAGCATTGCCGGAATGACCCACGGCGTCGTGGTGGGAACCGATCACGCAGCAGAAGCGATCACCGGTTTCTTCACCAAATACGGCGACGGCGGTACGGATATCAACCCTATTTTCCGCCTCAACAAACGCCAGGGGAAACAGCTACTCGCCGAGCTAGGCTGCCCAGAGCACCTTTATAAGAAAGCGCCAACCGCAGATTTAGAAGACGATCGCCCTTCTCTGCCAGACGAAGTGGCGCTGGGTGTCACTTACGACAACATCGACGACTATCTGGAAGGCAAAACTATCGCCCCGGAACTGGCGAAGATTATCGAAGGCTGGTATCTGAAAACCGAACACAAACGCCGCCCGCCTATCACGGTGTTTGATGATTTCTGGAAGAAATAATTCGCATAAAGAAAACCGCCGAATCTGCCCATAGCCAGCGGCGTATGAGCAGATTCGGCGGTCTTAAGACAGTGTGCCGATGAGATTATTCGGCAGGCGCAGGAGTCATTTTACCTTCTGGCGCTTTATGTTCTGCAAGACGCTTCTCAAAATTGGCATTAAATTGCTTTTTCTGTTCCGGCGTTAAGATGTTGTAGATCTTGTTCTGGTTTTCCAGACGAGTCAGCATCATCGCTTTATGCTGTTGTTCCATTTTGTTGATTTGCGCTTCGGCTTTCGCCTTGTCGAAGCTGTCGCTGGCTACCAGGTTGTGCATCTCACGCATCTCATCCTGAGACGGGCGTTTCATGTGCTCGCGCCCCTCTTTCATGATGTCACGCACCTGCTGTTTCTGTGCATCAGTCAGGTTCAGCCCCTGGAACATCATGTCATGACGTTGGCCCATTTTACCTTTGTGGTGATGCATCATTTTCGCGTTTGGCTGTGCGGCATCGGCCGCCGTTGCAGAGGTCGCATCGGCAGCGTGAGCCAGGTTAGCCGCGCCCAGAGCCAGAGTAGAAGCAACAAACAGAGCCGTTAATTTTTTCATTATCAAGTCCTTACTTTCAGTTATTCTGACGGCGCATCGCCGTGTTGACGAG
>JBOFJM010000760.1:0-4761 GCA_051656825.1 Kluyvera sp. | reverse complement strand
CGTCCATCGTCGGTACGGATATACGAACGATATCCGCCCCTACGCGTTCTAGCGCTTTGATTTGATTAACCGTCGCTTCGACATCCGTCGTCCGCGTATTGGTCATCGACTGTACGGCGATAGGAGCCCCATCGCCGATCGGCACGTTACCAACGTAAATGCGTGTGGATTTTCTACGTTGAATAGGAGCCTGATTGTGCATGAAAAATCTCCCGCATTACGCGTCTATTATTGTGCCGGTGATTGTTGAGCACTCACCGTCAGGCGCGCAACCTGGTTAGTTCTGATAAAACGGCTCAGATCGACAGGTTTACCCTGATATTCGATCTGCACTGCGGCTGGCGCACCAATTTTCAATTTGTAAGGCGCCTGGCCGGTCAAGTTCAGATTACCGCCTTTGCGTTGCAAGCCGCTAAACAATTTTTTACCGGTAGAGTCGGTCACTTCCAGCCAGCAGTCGGCGGAGAAGTTCATGACTAGCGCGTTAGCATCAGCACCCGTCGCGGCAGTTTGCGCCGGATCGGTTGGCAGTGTGCCCGGTGCTGTGGTTTGCGGCGCTGGGGTAGCGGTCGTTGTGGTCGAATCGAGGTTAGCCTGTGATGGAGACACAACGGTGTTATTCTGTGCGTTTTCTTGCGGCGCAGCGGTGGTCGGCGTCGCCTCTACCGGAGCCGTGGTGCTGGTATCCGTCGTCGCGGTCGCCGTATCGGTCGTTGCCGGAGTAGACGTCGCTTCTGCGTCGGTATTCAGTGGAATATCCTGCGAATCATTGCCGCTGGCTTTCAGCTCAACGGAAGATTGGTCAGCCATCGTGGTGATTTCTTCCTGCTGCGCTTTGTGGTTTTGCCACCACCATGCAACGGTTAAGCCAATCACCACGAACAGCACCAGCCAGGTAAAGCTCATCAGCCAACCGTCGCGTTTTTTACGACGTTTGCCCAGAGAGAAGCTCTGCATCGGGGCGACTTTCGCCGCTCGGATAGGAGCTTGCTTTTCCATCATTGGCAGCAACTCTTCCTCGGGGATATGGACGAGACGCGCATAGGAACGGATATAACCACGCAAGAATGTTGAAGCGAGTTCAGCAGGAGCCTTATCTTCTTCAATATCACGAACGGTGGAAACCTTCAGGCACAAGCGTTCTGCAACGGCTTGTTGGCTGAGTCCGATTTGTTCACGGGCATTACGCAAACGGACACCCGTGGTTTGTGCTTCTTGTTGGTCGTGGTTGGTTTCAGTATTCATTCGCTACAACTGCTGATTCGTGAAATTTAAGGTTCTGATACGGAACAGTGCCCGCACCGCGAAACATCCGATCATTGTTATCGAACAGACGCGCTGTCCGGTAATCCCCTACTTCAAAACAGCGTCAAAGACCGTTGCTACGCTGTTGTTGCAACGCTACATACTGCCTCAATACTTGATGAAACGCACCGTAATTATTAACCAGATCAGTACGTTTCGCCTAATCCTTAAGCACTTAACTTTGCGTGCGCCATTTCTGACGCACGCTGCGCGAAATTACAGCGCTTTTACGTCAATAGGTTCACCCTGCATACGCTTACGCATTGTACGCTTGGTGCGGTCGATAACGTCACCGGCCAACTGACCACAGGCGGCATCAATATCGTCGCCACGGGTTTTACGCACGATAGTGGTGAAACCGTATTCCATCAGGACTTTCGAGAAACGGTCGATGCGGCTATTGGAGCTGCGGCCATACGGCGCGCCAGGGAACGGGTTCCACGGGATCAGGTTAATTTTGCACGGCGTATCTTTCAGCAGTTCTGCCAACTGATGCGCGTGTTCCGTGCCGTCGTTAACGTGGTCTAACATCACGTATTCGATAGTGACACGGCCCTGATTGGCGTTGGATTTTTCCAGGTAACGACGTACTGCCGCCAGGAACGTTTCGATATTGTACTTTTTGTTGATAGGTACAATTTCATCACGAATTTCATCGTTTGGCGCGTGCAGCGAGATAGCCAGCGCAACGTCAATCATGTCGCCCAGTTTATCCAGCGCCGGGACAACGCCCGAGGTGGACAGCGTCACGCGACGTTTAGACAGACCAAAACCGAAATCGTCGAGCATGATTTCCATTGCTGGAACCACGTTGGTCAGGTTCAGCAGCGGTTCGCCCATCCCCATCATCACCACGTTGGTGATAGGACGTTGGCCGGTAATTTTTGCCGCACCGACGATTTTCGCCGCGCGCCAAACCTGGCCGATAATTTCCGATACCCGCAGGTTACGGTTAAAGCCCTGCTGAGCCGTAGAGCAGAATTTACACTCTAATGCGCAGCCGACCTGTGAAGAAACGCACAGGGTGGCGCGATCGTCTTCCGGGATATACACGGTTTCAACGCGCTGATCGCCTACCGCAATCGCCCATTTGATAGTGCCGTCAGAGGAACGCTGCTCTTCCACCACTTCCGGGGCGCGAATTTCAGCCACTTCTTTAAGTTTACTGCGCAGGACTTTGTTGATGTCGGTCATGTCATCAAAGTCGTCGCTACAGTAGTGGTACATCCACTTCATCACCTGGTCAGCGCGGAAGGTTTTTTCGCCTAAGTTTTTAAAAAACTCGCGCATCTGCTGACGGTTAAGATCCAGCAGGTTAATTTTTCCATCTTTGTTGGGAACCGCCGGGATGGCGCTCTCAGGCGTGACAATTTGTTCAGACATATTCGATTCCGGCCTCGTTGTTACACGTTATGGCCCCTGGAGGGTTGATAAAAAGAAGCGCCCCAGGAAAGCGGTCTGCTTGTCCGGGGGCGCTGCATTGTACAAATTCTGGCGCATGGATGCCACGTCTGCACGCGGCATTCATGAAAATAATCATTTCAGCATCAAACTAGCGGCCTGAGATACACATCGTCATCCGCCATTTTGTGACTGATGAAACCATTAGCGAGTGCGTGGGCACACTTCGCCTTCAGCGAAGAAGAAGGCAATTTCACGAGCCGCAGACTCAAGAGAGTCAGAACCGTGAGTGCCGTTTTCGGTGAAGCTGTCTGCGTAATCAGCGCGCAGAGTACCAGCCAGCGCATTGGCTGGGTTGGTTGCGCCCAGCAGGTCACGGTGACGCTGAACGGCGTTTTCGCCTTCCAGTACAGATACCACGATTGGACCGGAGGTCATAAACTCCACCAGGCCGTCAAAGAATGGGCGACCATCGTGCTCAGCGTAGAACCCACGCGCCTGTTCAACGGTCAGGTGCAGCATTTTGGTACCAACGATTTTGAACCCTGCAGCTTCAAAGCGAGCAAAGATGCTGCCAATAACGTTTTTTGCCACCGCGTTAGGTTTGATGATGGAAAAAGTACGTTCAATAGCCATGATTACCTCTAATAATTAAATTTATTCGGTTGTCGTGTATACGCAGTTGTATAACCTGGCGCGGATTATAATGATGTGCTAAGCCGTTGCCTATGGATTAAGGTAACATTTTTTTAAAATAAAACACTTTTAAGCAACACGCTGAATATCCACCAGTACGCACCGCTTTCCGCCGGATAGCACTGCGCGGACTCCCTCGAAGCGACGAGATAAAACGTCGCGCCCCTCGGGAAAGGCCACTTATTGTAACGTGAAATTAACCACGGCCATTTGCCCCGCCTCATCCATCACCAGCAGTTGATAGGCCGCAGGGCTGTCTAATTCCAGGCTGAGATTATCTCCCGCCGCGCGCTGCGGCTCGCCGTTGAGAAACCACCAGCGTCGCCCCTCACCACCAACAGACTGTATAACGACCTTCGCACTCCGCTCACCCGGTAAACGCCGGATAATCGCCCCTTCACGCACGCCGGAAAGCAGCAATGGAGCCACGTTTTGCGCCTGACGCGGTGGGCAAACCGATGATATTGGCGGCAACCTTGCGGCACGGCGCTCTGCGGCGGGGGGCCACGGCTCCAGCGGTAGCGGCCAAACATCAATATTCACCTGCCGCGCATCCTGGCAATCTGCGGCCACGCGCTTGCCCTGCGCGTCCAGCCACACCGGGAAACGAATCCCCTGCACGCCTTCTTGCTCCGGTAATAACAGCGTGGGCGGCAGGCTATTATCCAGCACCCACGTTGACAAACGCCGCCGACAATTACTGTCTCCGGCGGCTAATGGCTGCCCGCCCGGCCAGCAAATCTCTGCTGCACTCACCGATTGCGGTCGCGGATCGCGAAGTTCTTGCTGGCGTGACGGCCTCGACAACAGCAGGTTATTCACCTGGTTGAGCAGCGGTATCGCGCTGGCAAAACCAAACTGCCCTGCTACCGGTGTGCCGTCTGGTCTGCCGGTCCAAATCCCGATACTGTAACGGCCATTAAGGCCAATCGCCCACGCATCGCGATAGCCATAGCTGGTGCCCGTTTTCCACGCCAGCGGCACGTTTTGGGAGAGCGACGCATCGGGAACCGGTTGCGCCTCTCCGGCCAGAATACGGCGAATAATCCACGCTGAACCTGGCGACAATAGCGGGCGTTCGACCAACGGGTCGCTTGCCAGCATCCGCAATTGCCCCACTTTTCCTTGACGTGCGAAGGCGCTGTAGGCGGCGGTGATATCCGCCAGACGCGCCCCTGAGCCGCCGAGAATCAGCGACAAATTCGGCTCTGCGCCATTGGGTAATATCAGCGGCAGCCCCGCATTACGCAGACGAGCGGCGAACTGTTTTGGCCCGTAGGCGTCCAGCACCTGCACCGCCGGTAAATTGAGCGAGCGCACTAACGCATCGCTCATACTTACCGGCCCATGAAAGCCGCT
>JBOFJM010000759.1:0-2258 GCA_051656825.1 Kluyvera sp. | reverse complement strand
ACACACTTTTAATTGAGTTTAAATTATATTCATAGCATTAAATCCTGAATTTATCAGGATGTTATCGTTAATCCATATCCTGATAAATTTAATTTAACTGGAAACATTTCCATGAGCAAATTTTGGCGATTTATCTTGTTACCTGTATTTTTCAACTGTGCTATAGCACAGGCCAATATAACTGTCTATCCGATGAGCGTTGATCTGGATGAAAATGGTGAAGGCGTTATACGTGTAATATCAAAAAGTAGTGAAGTTCAGTTTATTCGCACTAAGATATATCGCATTGATAATCCTGGTTCTCCACAGGAAAAAGAAACTGAAGTTATGTCGACTTCTGGTAATGATGTCGTGGTGATGCCACCGAAGTTTGCCGTTCCCGGCGGTGCCAGTAAGCTCGTGCGGCTCGTATCGCTGGACCCCACAAATAAAGAAAAAATATATCGGGTGATGTTCGAAAGTGTGCCTACGCTCGATGCCCCCCCAGAGCAGGAGAATAAGGGCATTGCCACTGAGGTCTCGGTGAATCTGGTATGGGGAGTATTAGTTTCCGTGCCACCGCAGCAGCCACTTATACGCCTGGCGTTGTCGCCGGATAAAACCGCCCTGCTGAATCAGGGTAGCCAGCGGGTGAAAATTATTGATGTGGGACTGTGTCGCCCGAATGAAAGTGGCACTCAGTGCCACCATCAGAGCGATAACCATAATATATTTCCTGATGGACGTTATTCTCTACCTGCAATGACAGGATACGATCGTCTTGAAATAAAATATAAGGACTGGATTAAGAAATCTGTTTCAACAGAAACGTTCTCTATTCACTAATTTTTACCAGTAACAAATAAATATATTGAGATTTCGGCTAATTAAAACAATAGGCTGGATATTTGTGTTAACTATAAAAGGAGACTTTAATGAAAACTATGATGAAACCACTGATGGCTGCTCTGTGTCTGACACTGGCGGGTTCCGCGTTTGCCGTACAGAAAGATATTACTGTGACGGCTAACGTTGATGCCAGCATTGATATGACCATGTCGGATAACTCAGCACTGCCTAAAGCGGTCGAAATGCAGTATATCCCCGGCAACGGCCTACAGACGTATAACGTTGGCATGACCAAAATCTGGTCTAACGCTACCGACAGCACTGCAGGGGACGTGCACATGCGTCTGGTCAGTCCGGCGCAACTGGTAAACAACGTTGGTGCATCAGCCAGTCCAGTGCCGTTAACTGTCAAGTGGGGTAACGGCGAAATCACCACCACGGACATGGATCTGAAAACATCAGATATATTCCCGAATGGCGCGGACGCAGTGAAAACGGGGTCTATTGCCAAGGCGCTAACTATTGCACAAACCACTCAGAACCCGCTGGAAACGGGTACTTATCAAGGCGTCGTCAGTATCTATCTCTATCAAGACGCCAGTACTGCGCCGTAATCATCAATGAAACGTAATTAACTATAGTGGAATTACTCACGCTGCCAGGCGTGGGTAATTTTCTCTGAATGTAGGTGAATGGTTGCGTCATTACGATGAGAAAAAATTTTATTACGTTACTGATTTTTACGGCCTGTGCCTGTGATACTTATGCCACGGTCAAGATCCCCTCTGGTTTTGAGATCCTCGCGCAGGGGATGGAAGAACGCGTAGAGGTCATTCTTGCAGGTAACCAAGTGGGCTTGTTTGATGCAACAGTCAGCCTGGATACCGTGCAATTTGCCGATCCGAAAAAAGTGCTGGCAGCCCTGAAACTGCCAATCACACCGGATGATCCTGCATATCGCCAAATACTAAAATTGCTTTCCGCACCGCTGGCGCGTCATGGCGAGCTGGCCTGCGGCTATGCACAGGAAAGAACCGGATGCGGGTATCTGAAAACCGATAGTGTGGATGCAATTTACGACAATAGCGAAGCCCGTGTGACGCTGTTCCTGCGCCAGGCGTGGATGCCCGAAAACGCCCGTCAGTCGCTGTATCTTGCTGCCGATACCAGCAATGTGGAAAACGCTTTTATCCACCAGCAGGCTCTCAATGTCGTCGCCCAAGATGACTACAGCAGCCTTTATTTACATGGCGACGGCGCGCTGGGCATGACGGAAAACAGCTATCTTGCGCTCGACTGGTCGCTAACGTCAACGCAGACCGATGACAACAGCGACAACAGCACCGACATCAATAACCTGTATTATCGCTACGATCTGGCCCGGCGCTATTATCTGCAGTTGGGGAGAATGGACAACCGTACCCTGTTCA
>JBOFJM010000758.1:0-9849 GCA_051656825.1 Kluyvera sp. | reverse complement strand
GCAGCGCCAGCGATAATACATAACCTTGAGTACCCGGCAAAAAGCGAAACCCGTGGGCGCATAGCGACGGCACAATCTGGATACTGGCTTCGCGAACGACCCGTCGCTCACCTTCAATCTCAATAGAAGCCTGCCCTTTGTGCAGATACAGCAGTTGCACAAGCTCAGCATGTTGGTGCACCCGGATATGCCATTCATACAAACTGCTGCGCTGATGAATCGATTCACAGTGCAGTAAATCCGGCGTCGGCCAGTCGTGATGCTCGCCATACAGTTTAAATACTGGCACCACATCCGGCGCAGTCACGCGTTTCATGTGTTATTCCACCGTGTCATAAGGTAGCCCCACATAGTTCTCAGCAATGGTTGTTAGCCCCGCGCGGGAGCCTAAATAATATTGGCGATCTGCTTCCTGCATTTTTTTGTCGAAGGCATTTTTGTCCTGAAAATCATGCAGAAGATGCGTCATAAACCAGCTAAAGCGTTCACCTTTCCATACCCGGTTCAGCGCCAACTGCGAGTAGCGGCTGAGCAAATCGGCGCGCCCTTGGTGGTAATATTGCCGCAAAATTCGCCACAGATAGTTCACATCCGACACCGCCAAATTCAGCCCTTTTGCCCCCGTCGGCGGCACGATATGTGCGGCATCGCCGACGAGAAACATTCGGCCATATTGCATCGGCTCCACCACATAGCTGCGCAATGGCGCGATGCTCTTTTCAAGTGAGTGACCAGTCACTAACTTTTGATTTAATTCAGCGGGCAAGCGGCGCTTTAGCTCGCCCCAGAAGCGTTCGTCCGACCATTGTTCAACGCGCTCCGTCAGCGGAACCTGCAAATAGTAGCGGCTTCTTGTTAGTGAACGCTGACTACACAGCACAAACCCGCGTTCATGGTGCGCGTAAATCAGCTCCGGGTTAACCGGCGGCGTATCTGACAGCAACCCCAGCCAGCCAAATGGCCAGATGCTTTCATATTCACGCAGCGTATCTCGGGGAATACTCTGGCGCGACACGCCATGAAAGCCATCACAACCCGCCACGAAATCACACGTCAGTTGGCACACCTCACCGTTTTTCACAAAGGTGACATACGGCTTATCACTTTTCAGATCATGCAATGCCACCTGCTCCACGCCATAAATAATCGGCGCGCCGCAGGCCTCGCGGGCTTCCATCAAATCACGCGTGACTTCCGTTTGCCCGTACACCATCACGCTTTTACCGCGAGTCAGTTCGCTCAACGGCACTGGAATACGTTGCCCGGCAAACAGAAATTCAACGCCATGATGTACCAAGCCTTCGGCATCCATTCGGCGGGAAACCCCAGCCTCACGCAGCAGCTCAACCGTACCGTTTTCCAAAATGCCCGCGCGAATTCGCCCCAGCACGTACTCTGGCGTTTGCCGCTCAAGAATGACGGTCTTAATGCCAGCGTTGTGCAACAACTGCCCCAGCAATAGCCCAGAAGGCCCAGCACCGATAATGGCGACTTGCGTGTTCATAGGGTGACCTCACATCATGGTTAATTATTTGTTTAATTTGTGTATTAATAAAGTTTCATGATGCATTTTTGATAACTCAGCAACGAAAAAGAAGGCCAGAATCCGTTCAAAAATTGCATTTTCCAACAGTTTTATAAAAGTGTGGGCAGCATCAACTCTTAGGCGTAACGCCGTTCCACCGCCGATTTTTTGCACATAGTTTGATCCTGTCTGGATAAGCGCTCCGCGTTATTCAGGTACAAGTAGATGATGGAACAGGCGTTTTTGATAGCGGGACTGTTATGGAAGCAGATCAATCGGAACAACGTATCGTTACCCGCCTTTGTATTCAGTGCGGGCTATTTCTTTTGCAGCACGGTGCAGAAAGCGCGTTAGTCGAGGAACTGTCAACGCGGCTGGGGCGTGCGTTAGGGATGGATAGCGTCGAAAGCGCCATTTCATCCAACGCCATCGTGCTCTCAACGATTAAAGACGGGGTGTGCCTCACTTCCACGCGCAAAAACAGCGATCGTGGGATCAACATGCACGTGGTCACCGAAGTGCAGCACATCGTTATCATGGCCGAGCACAAACTGCTGGACTACAAAGACGTCGGCAAACGCTTTACGCAAATTAAGCCGCTGCGCTACCCGCGCTGGCAGGTTGGGCTGTCGTGCGCCTGTTTTTGCAAATTGAATAATGGCGGCTGGGATGGTGCATTTATTACCTTCTGCGCCAGCACTATCGCGATGTACATTCGCCAGGTGTTGACGCATCGCTCCATGCACCCGCAGATTAATTTCTGCCTCACCGCATTCGTCGCCACCACCGTTTCCGGGCTGATGCTCAATCTGCCTGTATTTCATCAAACATCCACGGTTTCTATGGCAGCGAGCGTCCTGCTGCTGGTGCCTGGTTTTCCGCTGATTAACGCCGTGGCGGATATGTTCAAAGGGCATATCAACACCGGCCTGGCGCGCTGGGCCATCGCCAGTCTACTGACGCTGGCGACCTGCATTGGCGTGGTAATGGCCATGACGATATGGGGGTTACGCGGATGGGCATAATCGATTTTATCCTGCTGCTGATACAAGATATGTTGCTGTCGGCTATCCCTGCCGTGGGCTTTGCGATGGTATTCAACGTCCCGCAGCGTGCGCTGCCCTGGTGTGCTTTGCTGGGTGCTATCGGCCATGCTTCGCGTTTTGGCATGATGAGCGCGGGTTTTAACATCGAATGGGCCACCTTTTTGGCGGCACTGCTGGTTGGCAGCATTGGCATTGAATGGTCGCGCTGGTATTTGGCGCATCCTAAGATTTTTACCGTGGCGGCGGTCATCCCCATGTTCCCCGGCATTTCAGCCTATACGGCGATGATCTCGGCGGTCAAGATCAGCCATTTTGGCTATTCCGAAGAGATGATGATCACCTTATTAAGCAACTTCCTGAAAGCGTCGTCTATTGTTGGCGCGCTGTCCATTGGCCTGTCGATTCCAGGCCTGTGGCTATATCGCAAGCGCCCACGGGTGTAACGCTGGGGGCGGTACAGGAGAGTGCCGCCCATCCTGAAGCTTGTGCTACTATGTGCAGTATTACTGCGGATTTCCCGCACCCTTCCCGTTATTTTTTCAGTATTGAGATAGTGTTATGTCTTCTCGTATTTTAACGCCCAATGTGATTGGTATTGACGCCTTCGTTGCCGATCCCGTTGCTATTCTTGCGCAGACTCAAGGCGGCGCAGTCGCGGTGTTTGCCAATAATACGCCTGCGTTCTATGCCATTACGCAGGAACGGCTGGCGCAGCTGCTGGCACTGGAAGAAAAGCTATCCCGGCCAGGCAGCGACGTGGCACTGGATGCCCAGTTTTTTGAGGAGCCCACCGCCGCGCCGGTTGCCGTTCCGATGGGTAAATTTGCCATGTACGCGGGCTGGCAGCCTGATGCAGAATTTTTGCGCCTTTCCGCACTGTGGGGAATTGCGCTGAGCGAGCCGGTTACTCCAGAAGAGTTGGCCTCATTCGTCGCTTACTGGCAGGCGGAAGGAAAAGTATTCCATCACGTACAATGGCAGCAAAAACTAGCGCGCAGTGTGCAGATGAACCGGGCAAATAATAACGGCCCAATGCGGCGCGACATCAACGCGGTCAGCGAGCCTGACAGCCATATTCCACCCGGTTTCAGAGGTTGAGCATGAAAGACGTTGGCAAATTAATGAAGCGCCTGCAAAAGATGATGCCGGCGCATATTGAACCCGCTTTTAAAACAGGTGAAGAGCTCTTAGCCTGGCAGAAGGAACAGGGCGAGCTGCGCGCAGCCGCACTGGCACGAGAAAACCGGGCGATGAAAATGCAGCGCACGTTTAACCGTTCAGGTATTCGTCCGCTGCATCAAAACTGCTCGTTCGATAACTATCGAGTTGAAAACGAAGGCCAGATGAACGCCCTAGCGAAAGCCCGGCAGTATGTCGATGAGTTCGACGGCAACATCGCCAGTTTTATTTTCTCCGGCAAGCCCGGCACGGGTAAAAATCACCTCGCCGCAGCCATCTGTAATGAACTGCTGCTGCGCGGTAAATCGGTGCTGATTATCACCGTTGCCGACATTATGTCGGCCATGAAAGAGACTTTCAGCAACCGCGAAACCAGCGAAGAACAACTACTGAGCGACCTCAGTAATGTGGATTTGCTGGTGATTGATGAAATTGGGATGCAGACCGAATCCCGCTATGAAAAAGTGATCATCAACCAAATTGTCGATCGTCGCTCATCATCGAAGCGCCCAACGGGGATGCTGACCAACAGCAATCTGGACGAGATGAACAAACTGTTAGGCGAGCGCGTGATGGATCGTATGCGTCTTGGCAATAGCCTGTGGGTTATCTTCAACTGGGAAAGTTATCGTAGCCGTGTAACAGGCAAAGAGTATTGAGATAAATCTGACGAATGACAGGCGTATACTCACGCGATGACTTTTAATAGCACATATGAGTACATCCCATGAAATCAGTAAAATCGATGTTGTGCCGCGTAATTCTCGCCAGCGCTTTTGTTTCTACCGCAGCGAGCGCGGTATCGTTACAAGATCTTAGCAGCGCCGCAAGCCAGCTTGGTGGCAGCAGCACCTCGCAGAGCGGCGGGACATCTCTTGCTTCGCTGACCAGCCTGCTCAACGGCGGCAACCAGTCGCTGAGCGCTGGTAGCATGAACAACGCCGCCGGGATTATGCAGTACTGCGCACAGCAGAAACTGACTTCTGTGACCAACGCCGATAATCTGAAAAATCAGGTGCTGGATAAACTGGGCCTCAACACTCAGGCAGAGCAAAAACAGGATACCGGCTATATGGAAGGTATTCAGGGTCTGCTGAATGCCAAAAATGGCAAACAAATTGACCTCGATGCTCTGGGTAACACTGAGCTTGGCAAAAAAGTGAAAACCAAAGCCTGTGATCTGGTTTTAAAACAGGGCGCTAGCTTCCTTTCCTGATCCTATTTTTGCTGCGAATAGGTGCTTAAATCCCCCTGTTCGCAGCAGTTCCCTGCCAGAAACACGCTTATTTCTAAACCAATTCTGAGTAACAACACACTTTCATCACGATAGAATTGCAGACAGGTGACAGCACAATTACATTGTGATGTTAATTTCTGTGTAGCCAGAAAACCTGGCGCTGTTGAGGACGTGTAGTGTCAGAGTTGTTATCCATCGCACTTTTTCTGGCTTCCATTGCGATTTATGCCTGGAAAGCAGGGCGTAATACCTGGTGGTTTGCCGCCACCCTAACAGTACTGGGCCTGTTTGTGGTCCTGAATATTACCCTGTACGCAAGTGACTACTTCACTGGTGATGGCATCAATGATGCGGTTCTCTACACCCTCACCAACAGCCTGACCGGCGCTGGCGTCAGCAAATATATTCTGCCTGGACTGGGGCTTATTGCCGCTCTGGTCGGTGTTTTTGGCGCGCTGGGCTGGCTTTTACGTCGCCGCCGCCATCATCCTCATCATTTTGGCTATAGCCTGCTGGCGCTGGTGCTGGCCGTCGGTTCTGTCGATGCCAGCCCAGCGTTCCGCCAGATTAGCGAGCTGGTAAAATCGCAATCTCGCGACGGCGATCCTGACTTTGCGGACTATTATAAAGAGCCGTCAAAGACGATTCCCAAACCGAAGCTGAACCTCGTTTATATCTACGGTGAAAGCCTTGAACGCACCTATTTTAACGACCAGGCATTCCCGGAGTTAACCCCTGAATTAGGCGCGCTGAAAAACCAGAGTCTCGATTTTAGCCACACCATGCAGCTACCGGGAACCGACTACACCATCGCGGGAATGGTCGCGTCACAGTGCGGTATTCCTCTGTTCGCGCCGTTTGAAGGTAACGCTTCTGCGTCACTGTCGAGCTTCTTCCCGCAAAATATCTGTCTTGGCGATATCCTGAAAAACTCCGGCTACGAAAACTATTTCGTACAGGGCGCGAACCTGCGTTTTGCCGGTAAAGACGTGTTCCTGAAATCCCACGGCTTCGACTATCTGTACGGCGCGGAAGAACTTAAAACCACCGTTGCTGACCCTAACTACAAAAACGATTGGGGCTACTACGACGACACCGTGCTGGACGAAGCATGGAAAAAATTTGAAGCCCTCTCACGCGAAGGGAAACGTTTCTCGCTGTTCACCTTAACCGTGGATACCCATCACCCGGATGGTTTTATTTCCCGCAGCTGTAACCGCAAACGCTACGACATCAACGGTAAAGCCAACCAGTCATTTAGCGCGGTGGCGTGCAGCCAGGAAAACATTGCTGAATTTATCAATAAAATCAAAGCATCGCCGTGGTTTAAAAACACCATTATCGTGGTTTCATCAGACCACCTGGCGATGAAAAACACCGCCTGGGATGAGCTGAACAAGCAAGACCGCAGCAACCTGTTCTTCGTGCTGCGCGGCGATAAGCCGGACGAGCAAGATACGCTGGCGGTGAAACGTAACACGATGGATAACGGTGCGACGGTGCTGGATTTGCTCGGCGGTGATAACTATATCGGCCTGGGCCGCAGCAGCCTTTCCGGCGAGTCGCTGTCTGAAGTGTTCCTCAACATGAAAGAGAAAGTGCTGGCGTGGAAGCCAGACGTGATTCGGCTGTGGAACTTCCCGAAAGAGATCAAAAACTTTTCGATTGATACGCAGAAAAACATGATTTCGTTCTCCGGCAGCCACTTCCGTCTGCCGCTGCTGTTGCGCGTGTCCGACAACCGTGTAGAACCACTGCCGGAAAGCGAATACTCCGCGCCGCTGCGCTATCAACTGGCGGATTTTACCCCACGAGACAACTTCGTCTGGATTGACCGTTGCTACAAGATGGCACGGCAGTGGGCGCTCCATTTGGCGCTCTTGACCGACTGGTGCGTCTCACAAGGGCAGTTGGGTGGCGAACAGCGCGTACAGCACGTTGATAAAACGCAATGGAACGGCAAAACCGCCTTTAAAGACACGGTTATCGACATGCTGCGCTACAAAGGCAACGTGGATTCGCTGAAAACCGTGGATAACGATATTCGCTATAAAGCCGACAGCTTTATCTTCAACGTGGCGGGCGCGCCGGAAGAGGTAAAAAGCTTCAGCGGCATTTCACGCCCAGAATCCTGGGGGCGCTGGTCTAACGCGCAGTTGGGCCAAGCGGTGAGAATTGAATATCAGCATCCGCTGCCGAAGCAATTTGATCTGGTAATCACCGCGAAAGCCTTCGGCCCGAACGCCGATAAACCGATTCCCGTCCGCGTAGGCAATCACGAGCAGACGCTGGTGCTCGGCCATGACGTCACCACGACCACGCTGCATTTTGAGAACCCATCGAATGCCAGTACGCTGATCATCGAGCCACCAGACCCACAGTTCACCAACGAAGGGAATATTCTCGGCCACTCGCCGCGTAAGCTGGGCATTGGCATGGTGGAGATTAAAGTCGTGGCTTCTGAAGGTTAATTCTCCCTCGCGCCTGGTAGGTTCCACGCCGCCAGGCGCTTTTTATGCAGGTTCTCATGACGTTTACTTTTCGCGCCACAACTGCGGCTGATACCGCCAAACTCCCCGCCATTGAACGCGCCGCCGGGCAGCGCTTTCGCCAGCTTGCAGAGCTGGCGTGGATTGCCGACGCTCCGGTGATTTCCGTTGCCGAGCACCAGCGCTACGCCGCCAATGCGATGAGCTGGCTGGCTTTGGCTGACGCCCAGCCGGTGGGTTTTGTGCTGGCGGAAGCTCTCGACGACTCACTATTTATTGCTGAGATTTCACTGCATACGGCGTGGCAAGGCCAGGGGCTGGGCCGTCAGTTACTGGCTTATGTGATTGAACAGGCAAGAGAACGGGGGTTTAGCTCGCTGTCGCTGACAACGTTTTGCGACGTGGCGTGGAATGCGCCGTGGTATGCGCGAATGGGGTTTGAAATTCTGCCAGAAGCGTCGCTTTCGCAGGCGCTACGGCAGAAAAGAGAAGCTGAAACCGCGCACGGGTTAGCGTATGAATCACGCTGCGCCATGCGCCTGATACTTCGTTAACGCGCCCGGAAAAGACGCGGAGGAGTTAGAAAGTTTCCCAGTTTTCCCCGTTTTCAATCGTCACCGGTTTGCGCTGCGCATTGGCGGCGGAAGCCGTCACACTGGATTTTTCACGCGCGGCATTCGCCTGGTTCTGCTGAATACGGAACACGGCTACGGCTTGTGTCAGATGGTTGGCCTGTTCTTCCAGCGCAACCGCTGCTGCCGCAGACTCCTCCACCAACGAGGCGTTCTGCTGCGTGACACGATCCATCTCAGCAACCGCCAGCCCAACCTGATCAATACCACGGCTCTGCTCGTCAGACGCTGACGCAATTTCGCCCATAATATCGGTCACGCGGGTAACGGCATTCACAATCTCATCCATCGTTTCACCGGCGCTTTCCACCAGCGTAGAACCCTGGTCAACACGGTTTACCGAGTCTTCAATCAGGCTCTTAATTTCACGCGCCGCTTGAGCACTGCGCTGCGCCAGGTTACGAACTTCCCCAGCAACCACCGCAAAACCACGGCCCTGCTCACCGGCGCGTGCCGCTTCAACTGCCGCGTTCAGTGCCAGAATGTTGGTCTGGAAGGCAATGCCGTCAATCACGCTGATAATGTCAGCGATTTTCTGCGAACTGGCAGTGATATCACGCATGGTCTGCACCACGTTATCAACCACTTTGCCGCCTTTCTGCGCGGTTTCCGAAGCGCTCAGCGCCAGATGGCTTGCCTGACGAGCGTTTTCGGCGTTCTGCTTAACGGTCGCGGTTAACTGCTCCATGCTAGCAGCGGTTTCTTCCAGAGAAGCGGCCTGCTGTTCGGTACGAGAAGACAGGTCGTTGTTACCCATCGAAATTTCACTGGCGCCGCTGTAAATCGCATCGGCACTGTGACGAACTTCACCCACCGTACGCGCCAGTTCACCCTGCATATGACGCAGAGAGTGCGCCAAATCGCCCATCTCATTATGGCTTTCAACATCAATGCGTTTCACCAAATCACCACCGGCAATATGACGAATGCTGTCGATTAAACGGTTCAACGGCCCAATAAGGATTTTGCGCACACCCAGCCAGATGGCCACGATCGTCGCCAGCACCGCAAAGAGCACGCTGCACAGAATCCAGATAGCTTCAACGTAGGACTCTTCACTATCCTTAACCGCCAGTTTGAATAAGTTATTATTCTGCTGTAGGTAGTCCATGTAAGCCTTCTCGAAGCCGTCCTGATACCCCTGAGTCGGTTGGTTAAAGAAGTCGTGAATTTTCCCTTCGCCCATCAGTTGCACCAACTCTAACAGTGCCCCGTGGAAGCTTTCGTAGTTGCGTTGAATCTCCTGCGCGGCCGCTTCATTCTGATGCTCTTCTCGAGGAATAGCCTGATAGGCTGCCCAGCGTCGTTCCGACTCCGCCAGCAGTTTGGTGGCCATTTGCATTTGATCGGCCACGGTCGGGCCGCTGCCCGCGTTGTTTTGGTCCATCATGTAACGGATACCCACACGGTTAAGCGTGGCGCGGGTTTGCAGCAAAGCAACCCAGCTACCGCTGAGTTCAGACTGCTGTAAAGTGATGGTTTGTAAAATCGTCGTGTTCTCTTTGTCATTCTTGAGTGAGCCAAAGAACAAGCCTCCAGATACCACCTGTAAAAGGCCAAACAACACCAAAACCAGCACAAGGCTGGTGACGATTCTCATGCGATTTAACATATTTCTCTTTCCTCTTGACGAATAACGAATTTTCGGCTGGGAAAGGAAAAACTTTATAGAAAATATCACTACTTTATAAACGGGTATCGCGATTTCACGATACCCAAAGAGACTTTAACCGCGTAATGC
>JBOFJM010000757.1:0-5547 GCA_051656825.1 Kluyvera sp. | reverse complement strand
AGCAATGGGAAATATGACGAACAAAAATGAACAAGGAGAAATAAAACGCTGTGCCATTATTCTCCTCGTCTAAAAATATCACTGGCGCACTGGATTCGTCCGGCGCAGCATCACCGCTAATTGCCACAGATTAATCAGCACAATCACCGCCGTGACAATAAATACCCAGCGGAATCCGGCCATTGCCGAGACTGACGCGCCAATTAGCGGCCCTGCGACGTTTCCGAGATACATAAACGACTGGTTGTAGCCGAAAATACGCCCGGTAACGCGCTCGCTAATATACTTGAGCAGCAGCGTTTGTACCGCAGGCAGCATTGCGCCATCGGCAAACCCGAGAATAAAACGCAGAACCCCAAGCTGTAGCGGCGTGGTGACAAATGACATCGCGAAAAAGAGCACAACGGCGAAGATAAGCGTCGCCAACAAAATACGCGCAGTGCCAATTCTGTCACCCAATTTCCCCAAACGCGGAGCCGAAATCAGCGCCGATACACCGGGCACGGAGGCAATCATGCCGCTCAGAAAAGCAATATTGCTGCTATCTGGCGACATCGATTTAATAAACAGCGCCAGAATCGGACTAATCGAGCCATTACACAGCTGGATAACCATGGTGGTGACAAACAGGCTAATCACAAGGCCGGGATACGGCAGCGACGCAAATACCGCTTTACCGCTCAGACGCTCACCTTTATTAAGCTGCGGGCGCGGCCCTTCTTTAATCAAAAACAGCGTCACCAGAAAACTGACCAGCAGCAAAAAAGCAGTGATGAAAAAGACCATCCGCAGGCCAACGTGGTCAGCGAGAAAACCGCCGAGCAGCGGCCCGCCAATAACCCCGGAGATTTGCGCCGTAGACAGCGTACTCAGCGCCCAACCGCTACGTTCACGCGGGACCTGTGAGGCCACCAGCGCCATCGCATTGGGAATATAACCGGAAGTTAAGCCCATCACCGCGCGCAGGATAAATAACTGCCATACGTTGGTGGCAAACGCCTGAAGCAAAATCGCAATCGCCATGCCCAAAGAGGCGCGCAGTAACATCAGTTTGCGCCCTTTGCGGTCAGCAAGGCTGCCCCACATTGGCGACACAATGGCAGAAACCAGGAAGGTGACGCTGAACGTTAACCCAGACCACATAGAGAGTGATTCATGCGAAGTCACTCCCAACTGCGCCACATACAACGGCAAAAACGGCAGAATTTGGCTGATTGCCAGCCCGGTAAAAAAACACCCCAGCCAAACGGAAATAAGATTAACTTTCCAGGATTCCATCACCACACACATTGCTTCTATTTACGGGAACAAGTGCACAGGTTAGCAAGTTGCCCTTTGCGCGGTATTGTCAGAGATGCTTAATCGATTATTTCAGATTTTTATCAGTTGATTAGCCGATTTACGTGATACATATCACGCTAAACCACCTGCCTAACAGAGAGTTATACTTTTGATCTGCCGCTAATTTGCGCCATTGACGATGGAAAAGGCAGATGCCCCGCAGCACCCGTGGTATGTTATGTGTTTTGCGTTTGGAATGGATGGAATTAGAAATGGCAAAGTTGCGGGTCGGGATTGTTTTTGGCGGAAAATCAGCAGAGCACGAAGTCTCATTGCAGTCCGCAAAAAATATTGTAGAAGCGATTGATAAAACGCGTTTTGACGTCGTACTGCTGGGCATTGATAAACAGGGGCAATGGCATATTAGCGATGCGCAGAACTATCTGTTAAACGCTCAGGAGCCAGCCCGTATCGCCCTGCGCCCTTCCGACATTACGCTGGCGCACATCCCGGGCAAAGAGCAGCAACAGATGATCAATGCCGCCAGCGGCCAGCCGCTGGATGCCATTGACGTAATTTTCCCGATTGTCCACGGCACGCTAGGGGAAGACGGCTCGCTGCAAGGGATGCTGCGCATGGCGAACCTGCCGTTCGTCGGCTCCGACGTATTAGGCTCCGCCGCCTGCATGGACAAAGACGTCACCAAGCGCCTGCTGCGCGACGCCGGGCTTGCCATTGCGCCGTTCGTCACCTTAACGCGTCGCAACCGCGACAGCGTCTCTTTCGAGGAAATCAAAGCGAAGCTGGGTCTGCCGCTGTTCGTCAAACCGGCAAACCAGGGGTCTTCCGTGGGCGTCAGCAAAGTGAACGACGCCGCGCAGTATCAGCAGGCGGTCGCGCTGGCATTTGAATTCGACCATAAAGTTGTGGTTGAACAAGGCATTAAAGGCCGCGAGATCGAGTGTGCCGTGCTGGGGAACGACGATCCGCAGGCCAGCACCTGTGGCGAAATCGTGCTCAACAGCGAGTTCTACGCCTATGACACCAAATATATTGATGATAACGGAGCGCAGGTCATCGTTCCGGCGAAGATCCCCACCGAGGTGAATGACAAAATCCGCGAGATTGCGATTCAGGCGTACCAAACGCTGGGTTGTAGCGGCATGGCGCGCGTCGATGTGTTCCTGACCGCCGACAACGAAGTGGTAATTAACGAAATCAATACGTTGCCTGGCTTCACCAATATCAGCATGTACCCGAAACTGTGGCAGGCCAGCGGCCTTGATTACACTTCATTGATTAGCCACCTGATTGAGCTGGCGCTGGAGCGCCATCAGGCCGATAAAGCGCTGAAAAGCGTGATGAACGGCTAATTGATACGACGTTCCCGGCATTGCCTGTTGCGATGCCGGGACACTGCGCGTGAAATCGTTTACTCACTTTCCCGACGACGAATAATAAACCCCGCCAGCCAAAAGCTTATCCCCCACGTCACCAGCCCCACGGCATACGTTTGCCAGCCCTTTGCTTCGAAGCCGAGCAGGCCGACCACCCCGTTAAGAATAAAGATAAGACCTATCGCAAACGCGTAGTAATGCCAGTCGCGGCGGATTTTTACAGGCAGGTTCATAGCGGCTCCAACATAAAAAAATGATGATGCCATACGCCGCCGTCGGCGTCTGTGGTGTAAACAGAAATTAGTGAATGTTAAATAAAAGCGAGAGAAAAACTGACCGGAAAGGCGCGATAAACCAGGACTATTCTTGCGCAAAATTTACCATAAATCCGATATTGACAACCCATTGCAACTGCCACACTCAAAGCTGTAACACGACACGGTCTGCATTCACGTTTTTATGGAGGTCTCAATGGCAGATTTCACCTTGTCCAGGCACATGTTCAGTGGCAAAAAAAAGGAGTCCTCCACCTCCGGCAACCTTGCTTACGCGCTCTTCGTTTTGCTCTGCTTTTCGATAGGCGCACAGCTGTTGACGCTGGTGGTACATGCTCCAGGCGTTTATGAACACCTGATGCAAATACAAAACAGCGGCCGACCACGCGTAGAAATAGGTTTAGGCGTGAGTACGTTGTTTGGTCTGATACCGTTTCTGGCAGGCTGCGCCATCCTTGGCGTGCTATCTCTTATTCATCGCATCCGCCGTCGCGACTAGCGGATAGCCATACATTTAGCCCGACGATCATCAACGCGTTTTGCGAACCACGCCGTGGTTAATTTGCGAGTGATTTTCGGGCTATCTAGCTGGATCCCCGGCAACATTTCTCTCGCAAGCGGCTTACCGGCTTTTTGCTCGGCAATTTTATACACGCCTTTATACAGCGCGGTGGTTTCAAACGCCTGGCTATCCCCTTTTTGCAACTGACGATGGATTTCGCTATCGCTCATCGATAGCTGATTTGCCAGCTTTCTCACCGCTTTTTCGGTGCTACCAGCTTCATCACTGCCGTAAAGAATCACATCGCCATCCAGCTCCAGTTTAACGCCCGTCGCCTTGCTCACCGCATACTGGAAGGCGGCGTTACGGCTGGCGTACCAGCCCGCGTTAAAATCTGCGAAGCGGTAAATCGGTGCGCTGTAGTTAGCCGGATAATTCAGCAGGTGATACGTACCAAACCACAGCCCGCCGCGCAGGGTAAACACTTCCTGGCGTACCGTGCCGTCCATCTCCCACGGATAGTTGTCGCGGTGCGCCTCGGCAAACGCGATGCTCACCTGCATCGGCCCACCGGTATGCACCGGATTTAACGAGCCAAACAGCTTCTGCCCCATAGGCACCATGCCGATGAAATCATCAAAAATAGCGCTCAACTGTTTTTCCGTTTTCACGTTATCCAGCCGTTCGCTGTAGCTTTTGCCATTCGGTGAAGGGATTTTCAGGGCGGTATGCACGAGGAACGCCGGGATGTGCATTTTTTCTGCCCGACGGTCAATTTCCTGCCACGCGATTTTGCTCAACCCCGGCACGGCCGGGTCGGCCTGATAGTTCGATTCCTGTTGCGCCACCGCTAGCACCGAACAGATATTTTCTTCCGTCGGTGCCAGCTTCTGGCTGGCGAATGTTTTCGCCAGCGCCTGCGCCCATGCGTCTTTATCCTTGACGCTGGCGGGCATTTTTTGCCGCACCACTCTTGCCACATCTACCGGTTTTTCCCCCGCTTTCATCTGCGGGGCCTGCTGGCTGGTACAGGCGCTTAACAACACGCTACCCAGCAAAGTAAGAGATAAAGAACGGTAACGCGTGGTGGCAATCGCCATGGGCTATCCTTGTAAAAATAATGGCTTTGTCGTTTAACTCTGCGGCTGAACGACCTCATCTTGCAGCTCTTTATTATCCAGTTCGCGCTCAAAACTACGCAGACGTTTATAGATGGACATTAATTCCACCAGCGTGGTCCAGGAGCTAATCAGATACTGGAAAGAGCCGCGTACCTGGCCGAAAACGTTAGTAATTTGCGTCATCAGGCCGAGCGTAATCGTACCGGCAACAATCGACGGAAACAGCAGGAACAAACCGAAAACATTATCTACCTGCAAATACAGAATACGGGCAATATTAAAATACATGTAGTGGAAATAGAGGCGGAAATAGTTACGACGCACCGCGCTAAACAGCTCGCGCACCGTCGGCGGCGTAGCGCGACTTTCGTCATCTTCGCCATACACCAGCTCTTTACGATAAGCCGCTTCAACGCGCTGGTTTTTAAAGTTAAGCCCAGGCAGCTTAATCCCCACAACCGCCAGCATCCCCGTCCCCAACAGTGACCAGAGAATAGCCGCAATCACCAGGCCGTAAGGAATATGGCCGACAATCGGCAGATCCGGCACGTGCGCGGAAAGCGAAACCAGCACCGGCAGGAAGGCAATCAGAGTCATCACCGCGTTAATAAAGCTGACGCCCATATCTTCCAGCGTCGAGGCAAAGCGCATGGTGTCTTCCTGCACACGCTGCGCCGCACCTTCAATGTGACGCAGGTGCTGCCAGTGCGCCATATAGTGTTCGTTCATCGCCGTGCGCCAGCGGAAAACGTAGTGGCTCACAAAGAAGTTATTCAACACGCCAATGACTACCGCAATCAGTGCGATACCGAGAAAAACACCGATTTCCTCATAGAACTGGTTAATCGACACCCTATGCGGCGAGGCCAGCGCGGTTTGAATCAGGTCGTAGAACGGGGCATACCAGGCGTTGACCGCCACGCCCACTTCGACCAAAAACCATGTGACAAAGATAATCAGCGCCGTACCGA
>JBOFJM010000756.1:0-3589 GCA_051656825.1 Kluyvera sp. | reverse complement strand
AGCGCCTTGCTGATGCTTTGAATCACACGGTAGTAAAAGATATCTGAACGTTCATCAAAGGCGCGCGGCGGAGCAAAAATAATCAGGTTATTGAGCAGCATACGCCCAGCCGCCATGCCATCCATCACCCCTAATTCCCGTGCACAGGCTAGCACCTGTTCTCGCGCCCGCGCGCTGGTGTTGGCTTTACCCGCCAACACCCGTGAAACGGTGCTGGCAGACAGCCCAGTACGCGTGGCGATATCGGCGATTTTTAGCTTCTTTTCCATTTTGTGATCCGGCTCTAATTCAGAAATGAAAGAATTTTCATGACACAAAAACCGTATGTTGTCTGGCGTTAACTCCCTATCCGTAATGTATATCAGCCACTCATGAAAAAACGTGCACAAAACCTACTTTTAATAGGTTTTCTGCTCTCTTATTGTGAATTGGTAGAACAACTTCCATACAAGAATAATGGGAGTGAGTGAAAAATAAAATAATAACTATCAAAAGGTTAATAAAAGTGGTGTGACAACTCCCCCACGAAGCTGCCACACAATCCCTCTATACCATCCTGTGGAGAACCTATGAGCCAGGATATCAATAACGATATGGCCGTCAGCAAACCTCGCCGCATTGTCAAAAACTTGCGCTGGTGGATGCTGGTGCTTTTTTTACTCGGTGTTACCGTCAACTACATCACACGTAACTCGCTGGGCATTCTCGCCCCAGAACTGAAAAGCAGCCTGGGCGTCACGACTGAACAGTACTCCTGGATTGTCGGCGCATTTCAGCTTGCCTATACCCTCTTCCAGCCGCTGTGCGGATGGCTGATTGACGTCATCGGCCTCAAACTCGGCTTTATGATTTGCGCCGGGCTATGGGCGCTGGCCTGCTTGCTGCACGCCGGTGCGGGTAACTGGGTGCATCTGGCGCTGCTGCGCTTTTTTATGGGCGGCGCAGAAGCGGCGGCTACCCCGGCTAACGCGAAAACCATCGGTGAGTGGTTCCCGAAATCTGAGCGCCCTATTGCCGCCGGTTGGGCTGGCGTTGGCTTCTCGGTCGGCGCCATGCTGGCTCCGCCAATTATCTATTTCGCCCATGCCTCATTCGGCTGGCAGGGGGCATTTATGTTTACCGGCATCCTGGCCATGCTGTGGGTGGTGCTGTGGTGGGCGTTCTATCACAACCCAGAAAAGCACCCGAACCTGAGCAAAAGCGAGCTGGACTTTATCCGCCAGGATAACGAAGCGCCGCCGGTCAAAATGCCGTTCCTGACCGCACTGAAAACGGTAGGTAAAAACAAACGCTTCTACGGTATCGCTATCCCGGCATTTATGGCGGAGCCAGCATGGGCGGTGATGAGCTTCTGGGTACCGCTGTACCTTTCCAAAGCCTATGGCATGGATTTAAAACAAATTGCGCTGTTCGCCTGGCTACCATTCCTCGCCGCCGACCTCGGCAGTATTGCCAGTGGTTATTTAACCAAACTTTATACCCGTCTGTTCGGCCTGAGCCGCGTCAACGCGGTGGTGGCGTCATCGGTTAGCGGTGCGTTCCTGATGGTGTCGTTGGCGGTCATGGCCTTTACCAATAACCCGTATGTCGCTATCGCCTTAATCTCCATCGGCGGCTTTGGTCACCAGATAATCTCCTGCATGTTGAGCGCCCTGGTGGTGGAGTCATTCGACAAAGGCCAGATGGCTACCGTCAACGGTATGCGCGGTTCTGCCGCGTGGATCGCGAGCTTCCTTTTCTCCCTGATTATCGGGGTTACTGCGGACAAAATCGGCTTTAACCCACTGTTTATCGCCATGGGTTTCTTTGACCTGATTGGCGCATTCTTCCTGGTTACTTTTATTGCTGAACGTCGCGCAAAACGCGCCTGAGAGTGGATGTAAAAAATGAAAACGCTGAAAAACTGGACCCTGCAAAAACAGTCTGCCCATCACGTCGAGCTGCTGGTTGATAACCAGCACACGCTGTGCCTGTACGTGCTGGAAGAAAACCTGTTCCGCGTGTTGTTGAAACGCAAAGGCGAACTGGCGCTGAACCGCACCTGGAGCATTGCTCCGGCGCAGGATGTGCCGTGGGAAGGCCGCGACCGTGAAGATCTCAGCGGTTTTACCCTGCCCGCATGGACGTTAAACCAGCAGGACGACACGGTAGTCGTCGCGACTGAGTCATTACGGGCAACCGTCCACCAGCCGCTGTGGATTGAGTGGCACTATCGCAACGCAGCAGGTGAATGGCAGCCGCTGGTTAACGACCGCCCAACCAGCGCCTATTTGGTTAATGCGCACGGCGACGGTGTGGCGCACTACCAAAGCCGCCGCAAAGATGAGCGCTTTTATGGCCTGGGGGATAAAGCCGGTGACCTACAACGCACTGGCAAGCGTTACGAAATGCGTAACCTCGATGCGATGGGCTATAACGCCACCAGCACCGACCCGCTGTACAAGCACATTCCGTTTACCATTACTCGTCGCGACGACGTTAGCTTTGGTCTGTTTTACGATAACCTCAGCAGTTGCTGGCTGGATCTGGGTAACGAAATCGATAACTACCACACTGCGTATCGCCGCTGGCAGGCGGAAGCGGGTGATATTGACTATTACCTGTTTACCGGCGAGCGCGTGCTCGATGTCACCAAATCCTTTGTGCGTCTGACCGGTAAAACCCTGTTCGGGCCAAAATGGAGCCTCGGTTACAGCGGTTCCACCATGCATTACACCGACGCGCCGGACGCGCAAAACCAGCTGATGAACTTTATTCGCCTGTGTGATGAGCACGCTATTCCATGCGACTCATTCCAGCTTTCATCCGGCTATACCTCGATTAACGGCAAGCGCTACGTGTTCAACTGGAACTACGACAAAGTGCCACAGCCGAAGGTGATGAGCCAGGCGTTCCACGATGCCGGTCTGCATCTGGCGGCGAACATCAAGCCATGTTTGTTGCAGGATCACCCACGCTATAACGAAGTCGCGGAAAAGGCGCTGTTTATTCGCGACTCACAAAGCGATGAGCCAGAACGCTCCAGCTTCTGGGATGACGAAGGTTCACACCTTGATTTCACCAACCCACAGACCGTGGCCTGGTGGCAGGAAGGCGTGACAACCCAACTGCTGGAAATGGGGATCGATTCCACCTGGAACGATAACAACGAATTTGAAGTGTGGGATGGTGAAGCGCGCTGTCACGGCTTTGGTCAGGAAATTGCGATTAAACACATTCGCCCGGTAATGCCGCTGCTGATGATTCGCGCCTCGCTGGAAGCGCAACAGCGCTTCGCCCCGAACAAACGCCCGTATCTGATTTCCCGTTCTGGCTGCGCGGGGATGCAGCGCTACGTGCAAACCTGGAGCGGTGATAACCGTACCAACTGGGATACCCTGCGCTACAACATCCGCATGGGGCTGGGGATGAGCCTTTCGGGGCTGTACAACCTGGGCCATGACGTCGGCGGTTTCTCCGGCGATAAGCCAGACCCAGAACTGTTTGTGCGTTGGGTACAAAACGGCGTGATGCACCCGCGCTTTACCATTCACTCATGGAACGATGACCACACGGTCAACGAACCGTGGATGTATCCGGGCGTTACCCC
>JBOFJM010000755.1:0-5862 GCA_051656825.1 Kluyvera sp. | reverse complement strand
GTAGCGCTCCAGCGGGCGATACAACGTAAGCTCGTTAACACAGTAGCTTAGCCAGTGATCGTGCGCCTGCCAGTGCTTTTGCGCGATAAAGTAGTCCATGGCGCGCTCAACCATCGACAACCAGCGTGGTTCCTGGGTTAAGCCGTACAGGCGCATTAAGGCAAATGCGGCTTCGCCGTCATAATAGATAATGCGGTGTTCCGCTTTGAGCGATAAATCGGCGGCGTGCAGCACGTGATTAAAGCCGCCGGTTTCCGGTTTTTGCATAAAGCCGATGCCGTTAGCGAGGCGCTGCATTTGCGACAGGTAACGCATATCGCCGGTCAGCTCGCTGTATTTGGTCATCGCCAGAATACACACCGCATTGCCGCCGAGCTTAATTTCGCCGCCGGTATCAATCAGGAAATCGGCCTCGCTGCCGTCGGGCAGTTGGCGGGTTTCGATAAGCTGATTTGAGAGATCGGCCAGCGCGCGTTCAATGGCGTCAAACTGGGATTTCCCTTGTGTGACTTCCCAGCCTTCCAGCAAGGCGTAGGTTGAGCTGGCATGGCGCAGAGCGTTGTAGGTGGGGATCGCGCGGTCGAAGCACGGAAACCAGCCGTAGTCGTAGCGGCCTGAAGCCTGCACCTGGCGGGCAAGATAGTCGGTGGCAGAGAAAATCATCGGGTCGAGCGCGTTCTCTTGCCAGTCTGGTAACTGGCGATAGCCCGCGTTTCGGCCATTGTATTCAATGGGATAAACCTGCTCACCGTCGCAGAACACGCTGCGGGTATTGAAGCGCCAGATTAACTGCGCTGGGTTTTCCGGCCAGCGTAGCACGTGGTTAAACCGCCAGCGTGAGTAGTGCGCCAGGTTGGGGGCGTTAGGCGTCGCCACACCTTCCGTGCCGTGATACAGCAGCGCGTTGGCGTTGATCTCTTGTTCCAGAATGGCGCGTTTAAAATCAGGGCTGAAGCTCAGGCCAAAGCGAAAATAGTTACGTTTGGTTTTGCCTAACTTTTCCTGAAGGGCGTCCCAGCGCAGGGTTTGGATTTTATTAACCAGGTCGGCTCGTAGCCAGATGAGCGGCTGCGTTTGTTGGCGTTCCCAGCGCTGTAGCGCCTCGGCGGCGGTTTGCCAGGCTTGATCCAGCGTTTGCCCGCAGGCATAGGTGGTGTAGGCGCGTTGTTGCCCGTTACTGGCGCTTAAAAAAAGGATGTATCCCGGAAAAGGCGTGGGTTGTGCTGCGATATCCAGCCCTTCAATCTGAGGCCGGACACGTGCCATTAAATGACTCAGTGGCATTTATACTCCTTGCTGCGCCAGTAAATCCCTGTGCTTAGAACCTAATGGGAGCGGCTCTTAATATTCCTTAGAGAGAATAACATTATGTTTGGCGATTTGTGTATTCTGTAGGGCATGTTTATTCGGCCTTAATTAGGAAGCGGAACGTGTGCAGATGGGTAACGATATTTATATTATCTCTCAGTATTTCCTTATCTGCATTGGCGTCGCGATCTCTGCTTTGGAACCAACCGGCGGAACAGGGAAAATGCCCAACTCAGCAGCAGGCGGTATGGGTAAATTATGCCGGTGGTGAAGCCTGCATACGCTATTTTGCCTCGAAAAATATTGCCTCGGCGAAAACTGTTCTGATTGTTCTGTCTGGCGATCGTGATTCCGTGATGCGGCGCGACCCGGAGAAAATACCGAATAACACCGAAGACGCGCAGGATTTACGCGCGCAAAAACTGTCTGAAAAGACCCATCTGCCGGTAATTATCCTCGCCAGACCCGGTACTTATGGCTCTAGCGGCAACCATGCTCAGCGCCGCCAGCGTGCCGAATTTTTGGCGATTGACGCGGCGTTAACTCGCTTGCGTGAACGCTATGCTATTCAACAATTTATTTTGTCGGGCCATAGCGGCGGCGCAACCGCTGCCGCAGCGGTAATGACATTTGGCCGCCAGGATATTCGCTGCGCTATTTTGACCTCTGGGGCATATGGCCTATTAGAAAGAGCGGAACGGCTGCGTGTTATTCGCGGTGAGGTCAGCGACAGCCAAAAAGATATTACCGGTTTAGCTCATCCTTACGATCCGCTTGAGCATCTCCCGGCAATGGCGGATGATCCTTCGCGCCATATTATCGTCATCGGTAATTTGCAAGACCGCGTGACGCCGTTTGATTTACAGGTGAAATATGCCAGCGCATTACGCGCCAGAGGGCATCGGGTTTCATTAATTGAATGGCCCGCCGTTGCGCCACAGTTTCATCGTCTGCGGGGTAATCCGTTGATCCAGAATTTACATCAATGCGAATAAGCAGGGAGCGCTGAATGGGCGTTGAGATGCCACGAGAACACGCGCTGGGGTGGGATGCCCCTACGCTTGCCCGCCTGCTAAATGGGCGCTGGAGCACCACGCCGCCAGACGGCTGGTTTGCCGATGATATTGCGCTACGAACGCAGGATCGGCAGCAAGCAAACCGGCGCTATCTGCTGGTGGCGATAGATGCCGATACCTGGCATAAAGGTTCCGGTAATCAGGGGATTTACGCCGGATGGCACGATACCCATGACACGCTCAAGCGCCATCACGCGCAGTTTTGCGGCGCGATAGTGCAGCGGTTTATGCCGGAACTGCCAGCCGATTTCCCGCAGCTGGTGGTGGATAACTCCTACGCAGTGCTGAACACGTTGGCCGATGAGGCGCGTCGGCGTATGCGCGGCAAAGTGGTGGCGGTGACTGGCACGGTCGGTAAATCATCCACCAAAGATTTACTGGAAATGCTGCTGAGCGAAGAAGGCTCGGTGATTGCGACGCGTGGCAACCACAACACCCGCACCGGTACGTCGGTGACGTTAGCACGTTGCGCCGTTTACCCGGATTACGCCGTGCTGGAGGTGGCGATTTCGGCGCTGTGGATGAAATCTGGCGGCGTAGGCACGCGCATTCAGCCTGACGTGGCGATTATCACCGCTATTGGCCTGACTCAGGTGACGTCACAGATCAGCCATCTTCGCGATGTTGCGCGCTATAAATCCCGCCTGTGTCGTGGCATTAAGCCCGGCGGCTATGCGCTGTTGAACCGCGATATGGACGATTACGACTATGTGTATCAGGCCGCGATCGACTACGGTGCGAAGGTTATCAGCTACGGTTTTCATCCCGATGCCACGATCCCAATTACCGATTATCAGGCCGATCCGCAGGGATCGGATATCACTATTGCGATCAACTCGCAGCGCATCACGTATCGGCTGAATGCGCCCAGCCGTGGTATGGCGAGCAACTCCGTGGCCGCGCTGGCGGCGTTGTCTCTTTTGGGGGGCGATGTGGAACAAGCCGCGAGACGGCTGGCCTATTTCCACAATGCCTCACGCAAACTGCAAAGCCAAACGCTGCGCCTGCCAGGCGGTGGGAAAGCCACGTTAATTGATGACAGCTACAACGCTGAATTGTTGTCGGTAAAAAACGGGCTGGAGGCGGCGGCGCTCTATCCGCTGGCGGGAAATCAGCAGCGGGTGGTGATTCTGGGGCGGATTGTCTCGCTGGGCGAGCTGGCGCTGGAAAGCCACGCCGCGCTGGCCGAGCCGATATTGCAGGCGGGGTTCGACAAAGTGTATTTGCACGGCGAGGAGATGCTGGCGCTGAAAGACCGGCTTCCTGCGCAGGTGCTGGGCGGCTATTTTACCGATGTCGATGCGCTGGCGGCCAGTGTCCTGGATGGCCTGCACGATGGTGACGTGGTGCTGGTCAAAGGCAGCACGCGTGATTCTGACTTCCACCTGGTTATCAACAAAATGAAGCAACGGGCGGCGTCGTCCTACCTCCCTTTAGGCAACGACATCGCCACGCTGCGGGTGAACTTAACGCAGGGTGAAACGCGGTATACCCGCAACAGCCACTGCTCGTTTAACCCGCGCCACCTCAGCCACTTGCTGATGACGGCGGCGCTGGCGGCGGATGTGGTGGCTAAAAAACACCGCCTTAGCGATAGGGTATCGACGAAAGCCATTTCGGATCAGGTGCTGCAACAAGGCCCCGCGCTGGGGCTGAAAAACGGCCAGTCAGCCAGCGTGAAGTCACTGCTTCAGGGGATGCTGATTGCCAACGCGCGTGACGCGGCAATCAACCTCGCACAATACCTTTCCGGCAGTGCGGCGAACATGCTGGCGTCCTTACCGCCTTTGATGGCACAGGCGGGGATGGAGAAAACCGCGCTTAATAATGTGAGCGGCAGAACGCGGCAGGGGCAGCGCACTAATCTTGATGATGTTGCCGCGTTAGTGACGTGGTTTTATCGTCAGTTCCCGCATTTTATGCACTGGTTCTCTGAGGTTGAGGCCGATATCGGCGGCGTGGTGTACAGCAAAATGCACAATATTCAGGCCGACGGGCGCGCCAGCTACAGCTATTCGTCCGGCGGCTCGCCGTGCTGGGGATTTGCGATCCAGCGCCAGCGCCAGGGCGACGACTTATGGCTCGCCTGTGCGGCAGGGGCGAAAGATGCTTTCCATCTGGATTATCTGTTAGATGGGCTGCTAAACCCTGAAGCGGCACACTCCGTAGTACCGGAAACCGCCGCTATCGCGATACCCGC
Source organism: Kluyvera sp. (assembly GCA_051656825.1). Classification (GTDB taxonomy): domain Bacteria; phylum Pseudomonadota; class Gammaproteobacteria; order Enterobacterales; family Enterobacteriaceae; genus Kluyvera. The sequence goes on along the minus strand of JBOFJM010000755.1, from coordinate 1,278 downwards.
CCCGGCGACGGTGACGCTGGTGGGGGACACCTATTTTGGCGAGTGGTACAGCGCGCAGCGCGCCACGCGCGGCATTGATGATGCCCTGCAACGCTACGGCTACGATTACTCGTTCCAGGGGATTGCGCCACTGCTGGAGGGCAGCGATTACACCATTGCCAACTTCGAGGCGGCATTGTCGGCAGAGAACGAGCACGGCCTTCAGGGGCGCAAACCGTTTTGCCTGACGGGCGACCCGTTGCGCTCGGTGGCGGCGCTGAAAAAGGCCGGTATTCATGCGGTGGCGCTGGGGAATAATCATGTGATGGACGCCGGGATAAGCGGTGTTCAAAGTACGCTAAAAGCGCTGCAACAGGGCGGTATTGCCCACTTTGGCGCGGGGTTAAATGCCCAACAGGCCGAAACGCCGCTGGTTTTATCGATCGGCGGGCGAACATTTAAGTTCTACAGCGCGTACTGGTATCGCCGTTATATGGAGCAGGATTGCGCCTTCTACGCCCAGCCATGTCGGGCGGGGGGGGCCTGTTTGAGCGGCGGGTTAATCGAGCAGTTAAAGCAGGATAAATCGGGCCACTCACCGGTGACGAGCATCGTCATGGCGCATTGGGGGCAGGATTACCGTTGGACGCAGCCGCTGCAAAAACGGTTAGCGAAGCGCTTAACCCAGGCCGGAGCTGACCTGATTATTGGCTGTGGGCCGCATATGCTGGGCGAAATCGAACCGTTTGGCGATAGCTGGGTGGTTTATAGCCTCGGCAATGGTGTGTTTAACAGCAATGGGGAATATCAGCGCCGTGGCGTGCCGCCGTTCGGATTTATCGCCCGTTTGCTGCTGGGTGGCGCGCAACCTCAACTGCAACTGTTGCCCATTTATACCCAAAACCAACAGACTTTCTGGCAGCCCAGACCGGTAACCGACGCTGAATTTGAGCAGGTTATCGCCGCATTGACCGCGCAGGGCGTGGCCTTTGCGGCGGATGGCGCACAGGTTTCCACGCTGCAAGACGGGCGTCGCGCGATTGTTCTGCCGTTACCGGCGCCGTTTGGCGCTTAGCCGTCACGGTGCAGAAGATCCTGATAAATGCCGGTGAGTATCCCGGCTGGGGCAAATTCACGTTTGATCCACTGCGTCACCTGCCCATTGGCAGAGTGCTGCGTTGCCAGCAACATGCGTGAGTCCTGGCGCGGGTTGCTAATTTTGCGTGTGACCAACTGCGAGCGCGCTTCGGCTTTACGCACCATGTAATCCGGCAGGAAGCCGATGCCTTCGCCAAGAAT
>JBOFJM010000754.1:0-15659 GCA_051656825.1 Kluyvera sp. | reverse complement strand
CGGAAACCAGGAAATACTCCTGGCGCAGACGCAACTCACGCCCTGAATAGGTGGAGTCGTCTGGGTACAGCACGCGGGAAACGTTTTCCGAGTGGTTTTTATCTTCTACCGCCGCAAAATAATCCCCCTGGTTAAATTTCCCCAGGTTGATTTCGTTACTGGCTTGCGCGTTCCACAGCCGCAGCGTATTGGTCGCGTCAGTGTTATAGCCAGGAATGATTTGATCGTACGCTTCCGCGATAATCTCTTCGGTTTCCAGCCAGCGGCTGGTTTTGCCTTCCATTTGCACACGCCCGCCGAAACGGACTTTATAGCGTTTGTTATGGCGAGGAAATTCCCACGGGTTGCCGTATTCCAGCCAGTAATCTGGCGATTCTTTCTGCTGACCATTAACAATGTTCTGTTTGAACATCCCATAGTCATAGCGAATACCGTAGCCACGCCCCGGCAAGCCAAGCGTTGCTAAAGAGTCGAGGAAGCAGGCCGCCAGCCGACCTAAACCACCGTTGCCTAAACCAGGGTCGTTTTCTTCGTCGATCAGTTCTTCAAGGTCTAACCCCATCCCATCCAGCGCATCTTTCACATCGTCATACAGCCCTAACGATAACAACGCATTGGACAGCGTACGACCAATCAGAAACTCCATTGACAGGTAGTAAACCTGCCGCGTTTCCTGGGAAAGCTGTGCGCGGTTAGAGCGCAGCCAGCGCTCTACCATGCGATCGCGAACGGCGAACAAAGTGGCGTTCAGCCATTCGTGTTTGTTGGCGACTGCCGGATCCTTCCCGATAGTGAACATCAGCTTATAGGCAATAGAGTGCTTCAGCGCTTCGACGCTCAGCGTCGGTGATGCATAGGTAAAAGGTGCATTCATAATGAGGGCCCAGTTGTTATATCAGGCGTTGGTAAAGTTCACGGTATGAGTGCGCCGCAACTTGCCAACTGAAATCCATGTTCATCGCCTGGCGCTGTACATAACGCCAAAGTGATGGACGAGACCATAATACGAAAGCACGACGGATAGCTCTGAGCAGCGACCAGGCATTGCTGTCTTCAAAGACAAAGCCGCTGGCCATGCCATCAGCTAAGTTCTCCAGAGAGCTGTCCGCAACGGTATCCGCCAAACCACCGGTACGACGCACCAGCGGCAGCGTGCCATACTTCAGACCGTAGAGCTGCGTTAAGCCGCATGGCTCAAAGCGGCTGGGCACCAGGATGACATCCGCGCCACCGATAATGCGGTGGGTGAATGCTTCGTGATAGCCAATCTGAACGCCGACCTGCCCCGAATGCTCCGCCGCCGCAGCCAGGAAACCTTCCTGTAGTACAGGATCACCCGCGCCCAGTAGCGCCAGTTGCCCCCCCTGCTCTAACAAGCCCGGCAACGCTTCCAGCACCAGATCCAACCCTTTTTGGCTGGTTAAACGGCTCACCACGGCAAACAGCGGCGCGGTATCACTCACTTTCAACCCCATCGCCGTTTGCAGTTGGCGTTTGTTTTCGGCTTTCAGTTCTAAAGTATCGCGGTCATAGCGCGCTGGCAGCAGCATGTCCTTTTCTGGACTCCAGATGTTGGCATCAACGCCGTTCAGGATGCCCGACAGGCGCCCTTCCTGATGCCGCTGACGCAACAAGCCTTCCATGCCATACGCATACTGCGGTTCGGTAATTTCACGCGCGTAAGTCGGGCTGACCGCCGTGATGTGATCGGCGTAATAAAGCCCCGCCTTCAGGAATGAGATCTGCCCATGAAATTCCAGCCCATGCATATTGTAGAAGGAGGCTGGAAGCTGGAGCGTTTCCATATGATGGGCGTAAAACAGCCCCTGATACGCCAGGTTATGCACGGTAAAGACCGATTTGGCTGGGTTGCCGCGCGCCGCCAGATAAGCCGGAGCTAACCCTGCGTGCCAGTCATGGGCATGTACCACATCTGGACGCCAGAATGGGTCAAGGCCACAGGCCATTTCACTGCCCACCCAGCCTAGCAGCGCAAAGCGCAGCACGTTGTCCGCATAGCTGTTGAGGTTGCCATCGTGATACGGGCTACCGGGGCGATCGTAAAGATGCGGGGCATCAATTAAATAAATACCGACACCGTTGTAGTGACCGAACAGTAGCGTAATACGCCCAGCAAAGGTGTCGCGACGGCTAACAACCTGAGCGTCTTTTATTCCACGGCGAATATCCGGGAACGCAGGCAATAACACACGCGCATCAGTACCTTCGGCAATTTGTGCCGCCGGTAGCGCGCCAATCACATCAGCAAGACCACCCGTTTTTAATAACGGAAACATCTCAGAACAAACGTGTAAAACCCGCATTATCGCTCCTGTTGGTACCCCAGTTTGCGCAACATCTCGCGCGTTACCAGCACGATCCCCTCTTCTGAGCGGTAAAAACGGCGCGCGTCTTCTTGTGCATCCTCGCCAATCACCATACCTTCCGGGATGACACAGGCTCTGTCGATAACACAGCGGCGCAAGCGCGAGGAACGACCCACCCAGACCTCAGGTAATAAAATTGCCGAATCAATGTTACAGAATGAATTCACGCGGACGCGCGAGAACAAAACAGATTGCACGACCACCGATCCCGAGATAACACAGCCCCCCGAAACCAGCGAGTTAAGCGTCATGCCGTGGCTACCGGAGCGATCCTGAACAAACTTCGCTGGCGGTAATGATTCATTATAGGTACGAATTGGCCATCTTTTATCGTACATATCCAATTCAGGGACGACAGACGCCAGGTCAAGGTTCGCTTTCCAGTACGCTTCCAGCGTTCCAACATCGCGCCAGTAAGGCTCAGAGTCAGGATCTGACTGTACGCAGGAGAGCGGGAAAGGATGCGCATACGCGAAACCATCGCGAGTCGCTTTTGGGATCAAATCTTTGCCGAAATCATGGCTGGACTTGTTATTGCCATCATCTTCACCCAGCAACTCATACAGATAATCCGCATCAAAGACGTAGACCCCCATACTGGCCAGCGATCGGCTTGGATCGTGCGGCATGGCCGGTGGGTTTTCCGGTTTTTCGACAAAATCGATAATTTTTTCATTTTCATCGACCGCCATCACGCCAAACGCACTGGCTTCTTCAATTGGCACGGGCATACAAGCCACGGTACAACGCGCACCTTTTTCGACGTGGTCGATAAGCATTCGCGAGTAGTCTTGCTTGTAGATGTGGTCACCGGCGAGGATCACCACATACTCAGCGTTGTAACGGCGAATAATATCGAGGTTCTGGGTAACCGCATCAGCGGTTCCGCTGTACCATTTTTCCCCTTTCATGCGCTGTTGGGCAGGCAAAAGATCAACGAATTCGTTCATCTCTACATTGAAGAACGACCATGCCCGTTGAATATGCTGTACTAATGTATGCGATTGATATTGCGTAATAACGCCAATGCGGCGAATCCCGGAGTTCACACAGTTGGATAATGCAAAATCGATAATGCGAAATTTGCCGCCAAAGTGAACCGCTGGCTTGGCACGTTTATTGGTTAAATCCTTCAGGCGAGAGCCTCGTCCACCGGCAAGAATGAGGGCGACGGACTTGATGGGCAACTGACGTGCCAACATCAACGGATCGTGTTTTTCTAACCCAACCATAATCAACTCCTTTTTTATGACCTTTGAAATACGCACACTCCGTGCGCGGGCCCGTGCCAGACAGTACTTACCGCCGGATTATCATCTGCGGTAAAGGGGGCAACGGCACGCCATTCCCCCTCGGGTAATGTCAGGTTCGCCACGTCTTGCGTCGCATTGAGCGTAAGAAGCCAACGCCCGGAAAGCAGAATCTGCATCCGGTGAAGGCCGTGCTGCCACTCCTCAGCGCACAGCGGCTGCCCATCCTGATTTAGCCACTGCACGTTGCCGTCTGCGTCCTGCCACCAGCGATCGTCGGTTAATGCCGGGATCTGCTGGCGTAAATGGATTAAGGCGGCGGTAAACTGGGTCAACGCAACGTCTGCACTGTCCCAGTCAAGCCAGGTCAATGCGTTGTCCTGACAATACGCATTGTTGTTCCCCTGCTGGCTGTGACCGTGTTCATCACCAGCCAGCAGCATCGGGGTCCCCTGCGAAAGCAATAGCGTAGTTAGCAGCGCCTGAGCGCTTGCCTGCCGACGCGCCATGACATCAGGGCTGGCTTCTAATCCTTCTGTACCATAATTATTATCATGGTTATTGTTCGTTCCGTCACGATTTTCCTCACCGTTGGCGTCATTGTGTTTATTGTTAAAACTGACACAGTCACGCAGGGTGAAACCGTCGTGCGCAGTGAGCAGGTTAATCGCGGCGCTGGGGCGACGTTGCTGATGCTGAAACAGATCGCTTGAGGCGGCGAAACGCTGGGCAAAATCCCCCAGCGAGAGCGATTCTTCAAGCCAAAAGCGGCGTATGGCGTCACGGAAATGATCGTTCCACTCCATAAACGTAGGCGGAAAATTGCCCACCTGATAGCCGCCTTCGCCAATATCCCACGGCTCGGCAATCAGTTTGACCGCCGACAGTACGGGGTCTGCGTGGATGGCGCTAAACAGCGGAGCATCCTGCCGGTATCCCGGCGTGCGGCCCATCACAGAGGCTAAGTCAAAACGAAAACCGTCGATATGGCATACATCGACCCAAAAGCGTAGGCACTGGCGGGCATACTCCACCACACCAGGATGGCTGAGATTCAGCGTGTTACCGCAGCCCGTCCAGTTGTGATAGTCGCCATCGTCTCTTAACCAATAATAGCTACGGTTATCGATCCCCCGCAGCGAGAAGGCCTGGCAATGCAAATCCAGCTCGGCGCTGTGGTTCAGCACGATATCCAGGATCACCTCAATGCCCGCCTGATGCAGCGCTTTGACGGCATCGCGAAACTCATCCAACGCCTGCTCTGGCGCGCAAGCATAACGCGGCGCCAGCGCAAATATCGCCAGCGGGTTGTAGCCCCAGTAATTACTCAGCCCCATCCGTTGCAGCCGCACTTCGTCGGCAAAATGCGCCACCGGTAGCAGCTCCAGCGCGGTGATCCCCAGCCGTTTGAAGTAGTCAATCATCACCGGATGACCGAGCGCTTTGTAAGTGCCGCGAATCTCCTCCGGCAGCCCAGGATGCCGATAGGTCAGCCCTTTGACATGCGCTTCATAGATAACGGTTTTGCCCCACGCAGTGCGCGGCGGAGCGTCGTCCTGCCAGTCGTAATCCAGCGCGACAACCACGGATTTAGGCGCGATATCGGCGGTGTCCTGTGGGTCTGGTGCGTCGTAACCGCCGTGAAAACGCGGGTCGTCGGGCAGGTCACCTTGCGCCTGGAAACAACAAGGATCGAGCAGCAATTTCGCAGGGTTAAAACGATGCCCTTGCTGCGGCTGCCACGGGCCGTGCACCCGATAACCGTAGCGCAAGCCCGGACGTGCCTGTGGCAAATAGCCATGCCAGATATCACCGCTACGGGCGGGTAAGTCGTAGCGCGACTCATTGCCTTGTTCATCAAATAGACAGAGTTCAACGCGCTGCGCATGAGCCGAGAAAAGCGTAAAGTTCACCCCCTCGCCGTCATAGCTAGCGCCCAGTGGCGCAGGTTTCCCAACGGCGAGTGACGCCATACTCATTCCCCTTCCCGGATAAGCCAAAGCGTTGAAAGCGGCGGCAGCGTCAGGCTCAACGACTGTGGCCGGTTGTGGCTGGCAATGTCGTCGCTGTGCACCGCGCCACCGTTACCGGCATTGCTGCCGTGATAATGCGTCGAGTCTGTGTTTAACACTTCACGCCAGCGCCCTGGCTGGTTGATGCCGAGGCGATAATCATGGCGCGGAACCGGCGTAAAGTTGCTCACCACAAGGACTTCATTACCGGCGCTATCGCGGCGCACAAAAGCCAGCACCGAGCGAGCGTGATCGTCTACCACCAGCCATTCAAAGCCGTAAGGGTCAAAATCCAGCTCATGCATGGCTTTGTGGTGGCAATAGGTATGGTTGAGGTCGCGCACCAGACGCTGTACGCCGTGATGCCAGTTATCATTGCCGTCGAGCAGATGCCAGTCGAGGCTGCCGTCAAAGTTCCATTCGCGCCCCTGGGCAAATTCATCGCCCATGAACAGCAGCTTTTTGCCCGGGAAGGCGAACATCCAGCCGTAATAGGCGCGCAGGTTGGCAAATTTCTGCCATGCGTCGCCAGGCATACGGTCAAGAATGGATTTTTTGCCATGAACCACTTCATCGTGCGACAACGGCAACACGAAGTTTTCCGTGTAGTTGTAGAGCATACCGAAGGTCATTTTGTCGTGGTGATACTGGCGGTGGATAGGGTCGAGTGACATGTAATCGAGGGTGTCGTGCATCCAGCCCAGATTCCACTTAAACCAGAAGCCCAGGCCGCCGATATCCGCTGGGCGCGAGACGCCCGCAAAGTCGGTCGATTCTTCCGCCATACTCACCGCGCCGGGCACTTGCTCGCCCAGCACACGGTTGGTGGTGCGCAGAAACTCAATGGCTTCAAGGTTTTCGCGCCCGCCAAACTCATTAGGTACCCATTCGCCTTCTTTGCGGCTGTAGTCGCGGTAAATCATCGAAGCAACGGCATCGACACGCAGCGCATCAATACCGAAATGTTCCACCCAGTACAGCGCATTACCGACGAGGAAGTTGCTCACTTCGCGGCGGCCATAGTTGTAAATCAGGGTATTCCAGTCCTGGTGATAGCCTTCGCGCGGGTCGCTGTGCTCGTACAGGTTAGTGCCATCAAACTCGGCAAGGGCGAAATCGTCCGATGGGAAGTGCCCCGGAACCCAATCAAGAATGACGTTCAGGCCTGCCGCATGGGCGGCGTTGATGAAGTAGCGGAAGTCTTCGCGCGTACCAAAGCGGCGAGTTGGCGCGTACAACCCCGTGGGTTGATAACCCCAACTGCCGTCGAACGGGTGCTCGTTAACCGGTAACAGCTCCAGATGGGTGAAGCCCATCCATTTGGCGTAGGGCACGAGTTGGTCAGCCAGCTCGCGGTAGCTCAGCCAGTGGTTGTTGTCGGTATGGCGGCGCCAGGAACCCAGATGCACCTCGTAGATAGAGATAGGCGCGTCAAACTGGTTGGCCTTTTTCCGCTCCTCGCTCTGCTTAACCTTCGGCGGCAAGCCGCAAATCAGCGACGCGGTTTCCGGGCGCATTTGCGCTTCAAAAGCATATGGGTCGGCTTTGACTCGCAGCGCACCGTTGGCATCCACCATTTCAAATTTATAAAGCTGCCCGTTGTGCGCCCCAGGGACAAACAGCTCCCAAATGCCGGTTTCTTTGCGCAGACGCATCGGGTGGCGGCGACCATCCCAGTAGTTAAACTGCCCAACGACCGAAACGCGGCGCGCATTCGGTGCCCATACGGCAAAACGCGTACCGGTTACGCCGTCCATTGTGTCCGCATGTGCACCCAGTTTTTCATACGGGCGTAAATGCGTCCCTTCAGACAGCAGCCAGGCGTCCATTTCCTGAAGCAATGGGCCAAAACGGTAGGGATCATCAATCAGATTTTGTTGGCCATGCCAAATGACAGCCAACTGGTAACGAAAGAAATTCTTACGACGCGGCAGAACACCACAAAAGAAACCGCGCGCATCCATGCACTCTAACTTGCCGATTTTGCGCCCGGTTTTAGGTTCAATCACCCAAACATCGGTAGCATCTGGCAATAACGCCCGGACTTCCAGTCCAGAATCCGTTCTGTGCATTCCCAATATGGAAAAAGGGTCTGCAAAATGGCCAGCAATCAGCGCATTAATCACGTCTCTATCAATACGATCAGACATGCTTCATCATCCTTAGTTTTGTATCGCCTCAATCCACTGTAATGGCGATAAATGTGACCTGAACGGTGCAGCACTAAACCTTGTGCTCTCTCAGCTCCATTCAACCTTCAGTCAAGGTGACAGACCTTGATTAAAGCATAGTCAACGCTTTGCCAGACTCCTGAGATAAAATTAGGCGTAGCTGCGTTTACTCCTTGTATTACGCATTACGCAAAAAAAAGGGGTGGTGATCCACCCCCCATAAATGACTAAATGTTTAAGCCAACTGACGTAGCATACGCCGTAGCGGCTCCGCAGCGCCCCACAACAACTGGTCGCCGACGGTAAACGCCGACAGATATTCCGGCCCCATGTTCAGCTTGCGTAAGCGCCCAACCGGCGTGGTCAGTGTGCCGGTGACTGCCGCAGGGGTTAATTCACGCATACTGATCTCGCGATCGTTAGGCACAACTTTCGCCCACGGGTTGTGCGCTGCCAGTAATTCCTCCACTGACTGAATGGAAATATCCTTTTTCAATTTCAGGGTGAATGCTTGGCTGTGGCAGCGCAATGCGCCGACACGCACGCAAAGGCCGTCAACAGGGATAACGGACGAAGTGGCGAGGATTTTGTTGGTTTCGGCCTGGCCTTTCCACTCTTCACGGCTCTGGCCGTTATCGAGCTGTTTGTCGATCCACGGGATCAGGCTGCCTGCCAGCGGTACACCAAAGTTATCCACCGCCAGGTCGCCGCTGCGGGTCAGCGCGGTGACTTTGCGTTCGATATCCAGAATCGCCGATGCCGGGTTCGCCAGCTCATCAGCCACGTGGTGATGCAGTTGCCCCATTTGGGTCAGCAGTTCACGCATATGGCGCGCACCGCCGCCGGAGGCCGCTTGATAAGTGGCGACAGACGCCCACTCGATCAGGTCATTGGCAAACAGGCCGCCAAGCGACATTAGCATCAGGCTTACCGTACAGTTGCCGCCGACAAAGGTTTTAATGCCATTGTTGAGGCCGTCAGTAATCACCTGCTGGTTGACGGGGTCGAGGATGATAATGGCGTCATCTTTCATGCGCAGCGAAGACGCGGCGTCAATCCAGTAGCCCTGCCAGCCGCTTTCACGCAGCTTAGGATAAATTTCATTGGTGTAGTCGCCGCCCTGGCAGGTGACGATAATATCGAGTGCTTTCAGCGCCTCAAGATCAAAGGCATCCTGGAGTGTACCACCGCTAGTGCCACCGAATGTTGGTGCGGCTTGCCCGAGCTGGGAAGTAGAGAAAAAGACCGGGCGAATGGCGTCAAAGTCTCGCTCTTCCACCATGCGTTGCATGAGTACAGAGCCGACCATACCGCGCCAGCCGATAAAACCAACATTTTTCATAGCGTGTTTTCCTGCAAAAAGTGTGCTGTTTGTGCTTACCAGTTCCACTGGGCATCCCTTCACATTACAAAAAGCAGCTAAAGTCGCAAGTGAAATTAATCAATGATGACAAAGCAATCAGAAATGCAACTTATTCCTCCTGCCTTGAGAGACGCATTTCTCCTTATCGAACGCCGCTTTCCCTGATAACCATCAAGAGCATTTCCCCAGCGCTACCGGCATTTTCCCAACAAAAAGGGCTTCCAATCTGGAAGCCCTTTTTTAAACGTGATTCAGTCAAACCTAGCTCAGCAGCGAGAATGCCACCATGCCCACAATCGCGCCCACGGTTCCCAGGATGGTTTCCATCATGGTCCAGGTTTTCAGCGTTTGTGCTTCGGTTGCGCCGGTAAATTTACCGAACAGCCAGAAACCGGCATCGTTCACGTGGCTGACCACGATAGACCCACCCGCGATACAGATAGACAGCGCGGCCATCTGAGCACCGTTATAGTTCAGTTGTTCAATCACCGGCATGACCAGACCCACCGCCGTCAGACAGGCGACCGTTGCAGAACCCTGAATAATACGCACGGCGGCTGCCAGGATGAAGCAAGTCAGCGCAATCGGCAGGCCCATACCGGTTAAGGCTTCGCCCAGAGCCGGACCAACGCCAGAGTCAACCAGCACCTGCTTGAACACGCCACCAGCCCCGATAACCAGCAGGATGATGCCCGCAGGTTGCAGCGCGTGACCGCAGATTTCCATGACTTTGTCTTTCGGCATCCCCTGACGGAACGCCAGGCCATAGATAGCCACCAGACAGGCAATCAGAATCGCAGTGAACGGGTGACCGATAAACTCAAACCACTGATAAACTTCAGAACCTTCGGCAACGAAGCGCGCAGCGATAGTTTTCAGACCAACCAGCACCAGCGGCAGCAGAATCAGCGACAGGCTGAAGCCGAAAGACGGCATTTTACCCTCGCCCAGATGCGGCTCAGTAATATCGTCAGGAATGTTCAGCTCAACGTAGCGACCAATGAAGTTGCCCCACAGCGGCCCGGCAATCAGCATCCCAGGAATCGCCGCACACAGGCCAATCAGAATCATCCAGCCAAAATCAGCGTGCATCTGCGATGCCAGCAGCATCGGTGCAGGCCCAGGCAACAGGAACGCCGCCTCCGCTGCAACACCCGCAAACAGTGGGATAACCAGCTTAACCAGGTTCGTCCCTGTATGGCGCGCCATTGAGAAGGCGACGCTAATCAGCAGTACGATAGCCACTTCGAAGAACAGCGGCAGCGCACAGATAAGCCCCGCAAGGCCAATCGCGAAGTGCGCACGGCTATGCCCGAAGGATTTCAGCATCTTGACGGCAATCTGATCAACGGCGCCCGTTTCATGCAGGATTTTGCCGAACATCGCGCCCAGCGCGACGACGATAGCCAGGAAACCCAGCGTACCGCCCATCCCCTTTTCCATGGTCTGCGCGATCTTAATCAGCGGCATCCCGGAGAAAAGGCCAGCACCAATAGAAACCACCATCAGCGCCAGGAAGGCGTGCATACGCGCCTTCATGACTAAAAACAGCAGCAGCAATACTGAACCGACCGCTGTTAAAACCAGGGTTAGAGTTGTCACGCGTGGCTGCCTTTGTTAATGACTTCAATCGTGCTCTCAATGACGCCATCCAGCGGCTGATCGATATCAACCACCAGCACGTCACGTTCGTCAGCGTCTGGTTCTTGCAGCGTTTCGAACTGAGTCACCAGCATCTGAGTTTTGAAGAAGTGACCTTTACGCGCCTTCAGGCGGCTTTCAATCACCTCGAAATCCCCTTTCAGGTACACGAAAGAAAGATTCGGATTACCTTCACGCAGAATGTCGCGGTACGCTTTTTTCAGCGCGGAGCAAACAATCAGCGAAACTTTGTTAGTACGTTGCATCGCAAATGCCGCGTCGTTCAGCGCCTGCAACCACGGTTTACGATCGTCGTCGTTCAGCGGTTCGCCAGAGGACATTTTGACGATGTTGCAGCGCGGATGCAGGAAGTCGCCGTCCAGAAATGCCGCATTTAAGCGATGTGCAACTTCGCTAGCGACGGCAGATTTTCCGCTGCCAGATACGCCCATCAGTACATAGACATGGTGATCGTGGTTAGTCGTGCTCAAGGCGTCCTCCTGTTGGGCACTAAAATTTGTTACGGGTAACTGTTATCGGTAACATTGTCATGCTGAGTAAATGGATAAGCAATCACCAAACGTGCCACCAGGGATTTATAAATGAATTTGTGTGATCTAGTTCAAATTTGTTAGGGCTAAATAGAACCGCCCGGTGACAAAGTGAAACCTAAATCTAACATTTTTGGCGTAACTGTTTCACCACGGATACGGGCAAGCAGGCGCTCTGCGCCAATGCGCCCCATACGTTCACGCGGCGTCAATACGCTGGCGAGACGCGGTTCCATCACCTGACCGATGTCATGACCGTGGAAACCTGCGATAGCAATATCGTCTGGAATTTTAAGCCCCAGACGCTGGCATTCAAACGCCGCGCCAACGGCCAGGTCATCGTTGGTACAGAAAATGCCGTCCAACTGCGAAAATTCGCGTCGAGCCTGGCGCATCAGTTCGATGCCCGAGGTGTACGACGACGACTGCTCAACCATCACGCTGTAAGGCGTTAACCCAGCGTCCAGCATCGCTTGCTCGTAGCCTTTCTGTTTGATGATAGTACGTTCATCAAGACGCGCCCCTAAATAGGCGATATGGCGGTGACCGCGCGCGATAATCGCCGCTGTCATCTGCCGCGCCGCTTCAAAGTTATCAAAGCCTACCGCAATATCGAGACACGGAGATTGGCTATCCATCAACTCAACCACCGGAATACCGGCGACTTCAATCATCTTTAGGGTGCGGGGGGTGTGGGTACGTTCGGTGAGGATAAGACCGTCAATATTCCAGGAGAGCATCGACTCCAGGCGTTCCTGTTCCATTTCCGGCTTATAGCCGTAGTGCGCCAGCATGGTCTGGTAGCCGTAGGCATCGGTGACGCTTTCTACGCCACGCAGCACTTCGGCAAAAACCTGGTTGGTTAACGACGGTAAAAGCACACCAATAGCGCGGCTAGTGGCGTTAGAGAGAATATCGGGAGCCCGATTGGGGATGTAACCCAAATCATCAAGAGCCGCCGCAATTTTACCGCGCAACGCGACAGAAACTTGCTCTGGGTTGCGTAAAAAACGGCTCACCGTCATTTTGGTCACGCCAACACGATCGGCAACGTCTTGCAGTACGGGTCTTTTCTTTTTCATTGTCCAGAGGGAAAAAAGTGGAATATTCCCGGAGTTTACCATGCGATAGCGCAAACTCCCCGCAAGATTCAGGAAGTTGCGCTATTTATTTAAGCCGGATCAAACTGGCGGCAGATCAAAGAGTAAAATTTCACTTTCACTGTCGGCATGTACCGAAATTGCCTGTTCATCCCACACCGCCAGGCCGTCACTGGTGGTCGCTTTCGTGCCGTTAATACTCACTTCGCCTTTAACGACCTGAATCCACACGCGGCGGTCTGCGGCAATTTGATGCACCGACTGTTCGCCTTTCGCCAGCGCCCAACGGTACAGTTCCATGTCTTGATACACTTTCAGCGAGCCGTCACGCGCATCCGGTGACAGCACCAGTTGTTTGCCCTGTGCGGCGTCGAAACGGCGCTGCTCATAGCGTGGCGTGATGCCGGTTTTTTCTGGAATAATCCAGATTTGGTACAGATGCAGCTTATCGGTGTTGCTTGGGTTGTACTCGGAGTGACGAATCCCTGTACCCGCGCTCATAATCTGAAACTCGCCCGCCGGAACCTGTTCTTTGTTGCCCATGCTGTCCTGGTGCTCCACGGCGCCTTCCAGAACGTAGGTCAGGATTTCCATGTCTTTATGCGGATGCGTACCGAAACCCTGGCCTGCGTCAATCACGTCATCGTTAATGACGCGCAGCGCGGAAAAGCCCATGAAATTCGGATCGTAATAATCAGCAAAAGAGAAGGTATGCCAGGAATCCAGCCAACCATGATTCGCATGACCACGTTCGTTTGCTTTGCGTAAGAAAATCATCTGTTACCCCCTCATGTTTTCGATGAAACAAGTTTGGACGCAAACCGCCCTGGATGATAGAGGGTGAAAATTGACTCCTCTGTTCAAAAAATATGAATGAGAACAGAGAAGCCAGCAGAGCTTATTAATCGAGGGTAATGGTGGCAGGAGATGGCTGCTGGAAACCGCGTTCAAGGATCTCCAGGTTGGTCAGAACATCAGATTCACTGACGTAGTTCTCAGCGCCGTTGGCAATGGTGGCATACAGTGCGTCGTACACGCGGCCATAGTCGCCCGTCTCTAGCGCGACCTCTTCACGCACGGTGTTTCCGGCGTTATCCACATATTCCAACAGCCCTACGCTCTTGTCTGCGCCAAAACCCGCTTCGCCCGGCATGATATTGGCTTTCAGGCTGGTTTCCTGTTGGTCGATGCCGTATTTGATAAACGAACCTTTGTGGCCATGAACGATAAATTTCGGGTATTCCAGCTTCACCAGGTGGCTGCTTTTCACTATCGCTTTCAGGTCGCCGTAGAATAGCTGTGCTTCAAACGTATCGTCAGGGTTGGCTTTATTGCGCAGATGGCGAATATCGTAAGACACCTGTTGCGGGCGGCCAAACAGCGCGATGATTTGATCCAGCGTATGTACGCCGAGTCCATAGAATACGCCATCCTGCGGCAGGCCGGGTTTACCGCCATCCACAGGACGATAGCTATCGAAGTGGTTTTCAATTTCGACAATCTCACCGAGCTTGCCGCTTTCAATCACTTTTTTGGTGGTCAGGAAGCAGGAGTCAAAGCGACGGTTCTGATACGGAGAAACCGTTAGCCCTTTGCTTTTCGCCAGTGCAAACAGTGTTTTTGCTTCGGCAAGCGTCGGGGTAAATGGCTTTTCGACCAGCACATGCTTGCCCGCTTCCAGCGCTTTTTTCGCGTAGTCGAAGTGGCTATCCACATGAGTACACACCACCACCAGCTTCACCTGCGGGTCATTCAGAATATCATCCAGTTGGCTGGTGAAATGAATATGGGCGTACTGTGCGTCCTGTTCGGCCGGTTTCGGGCTACGGCGATAAATATGCGCCACGTGCCAGTCGGCTTTGCGGTGTAAAACGTAGGGGAGATGGTAACGGGTTGTGCTTTTGCCAAAGCCGATAAATGCGCAATGTAGGGTCATGGTTCAGTCCTTTTGAAATAACTGACTACACCATAAGCGCAACGCCAGACAAAAAAAAGCCAGCATAAAGCTGGCTAAAGTAATACTGGAAGCAATGTGAGCAATGTCGTGCTTTCAGGTCCTCCGCAAGGACGCCCTGAAAGCAGGACAATAACAATCATTCTCATTCGCACTTGTCCAACGTTTTTTGCAAAAAAAGCGCATTGACGCACATTTGAAAATCACTGATGTTAAAAGGGACTTTTCACCCACGAAGGATAAAGAGAATGAGTGACATAGCGATCCGCCACGCCGAGCCGAAAGATTACGACGCGATCCGTCAGATTCACGCCCAGCCGGAGGTGTATCACAACACGCTACAGGTTCCTCATCCTTCCGAACAAATGTGGCAAGAGCGGCTAGCCGACCGGCCTGGCATCAAGCAACTGGTTGCCTGTATTGATGATGTCGTCGTCGGGCATCTCACCATTGATGTCGCCCAGCGTCCACGCCGCAGCCACGTGGCTGATTTTGGTATTTGCGTCGATGCCCGTTGGCATAATCGCGGCGTGGCAAATGCGCTGATTCGCACCATGACCGACATGTGCGATAACTGGCTGCGCGTCGATCGTATTGAGCTAACGGTGTTCGTCGATAACCAACCGGCGATTGCGGTTTATCAGAAGCACGGTTTTGAAATCGAAGGAACGGGTAAAAAGTACGCCTTACGTCATGGTGAGTATGTGGATGCTTATTATATGGCACGTATGAAAGGAGGTTGTGCGGCCTAATGCCCTCACCCGCCCCTCTGCCAATGAAACAGAGATAAAACACCACACGATCCAACCCAATCATGGGGAGTTCCCACTAAGCCAGGTGTATAAAACTGAAATAATCTTCATGAGAGCGGGAAAGGAGTAAACTTAAGAAATCCCCTAAGTGGAGGAAAGGCGATGAAACGATTACTGATCCTGACGGCGCTGTTGCCGTTTGCCGCACTGGCGCAACCTCTTAATACCGACAATAATCCGAACCTGCCGGGCTACGAGATCCCAAGCCAGCAGCGGATGCAGACGCAAATGCAAAATCAGCAGCAGCAACAAAAAGGTATGTTAAACCAACAGCGGCAGGTGCAGACACAGCAGCAACAACTGCATCTGCAAAATCAGCTCAAAAACGACCAGCAGCGCGTTCAGCAGGCACAGCCGAAGATGCTGAACACGCCCAATCAGCAGCCGCTCCCTAACACCAACGGCGGAATGCTGAAAC